>CALMXF010000350.1 GCA_937870985.1 uncultured Chloroflexota bacterium | reverse complement strand
ATGAGCGCCGCGTCGTTATCATCGGTCCGGTCGTTGTTTGCGAGATCAGCCGCGCTGGTCGATCGGCACGAAGTCCTGGTGCGCGGGGCCAACATACTCAGCCTGCGGGCGCATCAGCCGGTTGTCCTGCATCTGCTCCATGATATTTGCGCTCCAGCCGGCGATCCGCGACAGCGCGAAGACGGCTGGCATCAGATCCGGCGGGAACCCGAGATTGTAGAGCAGTGGCGCCGAGTAGAACTCGACATTCGGGTAGAGCTTGCGTTCGGTGAAGTACGGATGATGGTTGGTCAGCTGCTCCATGTTGTGGGCGAGCTGATACCACTGAGTGTCGCCGACCTCGTTGGCGACCTTCTCGGACCACTTCATCAGATGATTCACTCGCGGGTCGCGAGTCTTGTAGATGCGATGGCCGAGGCCCATCAGCCGGCGCTTGATCCGCAGTGACTCATCCACATAGTCCTCGATCTTGGCGGGGTCGTGGATCTCGAGGAGCATGTTCATCGCCATCATGTTCGCGCCGCCGTGGGCAACGCCCTTCAGGCTGCCGAGCGCCGCGGTGACCGCTGAGTAGAGATCGGAGGTCGAGGAAATGGTCGAGCGCGCAGTGAACGTCGAGGCGTTCATCGAGTGTTCGGCCAGCAGACACAGGTACAGGTTGAAGGCGTCAGCCTGTGTTTGAGTTGGCTTCTCGCCGCGGACCATGTAGAGGAAATTCGCGGCGGTGCCGAGCTCGGTGTCCGGAGCGATCGGTTCCTGGCCATTGCGGAGGCGCTGGTAGGCAGCAAGGACGGTCGGCATCGCCGCCGCAAGACGGGTCGCCTTCTCGCGCAATCCTTCGTGGCTCAGATCATCCTGGTTGGCATCCTCCATGCCCAGCGCGGTGACGCCGACCTTCAGTGAATCGATTGGCGCGCCAGTCCGTGGCAGCGCTCTGATCGTATTCAACACGTCGCTCGAGAGTTGGCGATGATGGTGGATACTGTTGCTCAGTTCGTCGAGCTGAACGCGAGTCGGCAGCGCGCCATACCAGAGGAGGTACATAACCTCTTCGAAACGCACGTTCCCCGCGAGGTCGTTGATGTTGTAGCCGCGATAGGTCAGGATGCCCTCGGTGCCATTGACCGAGCTTAGCTGGGTCTGCGCGACAACGAGACCCTCAAGGCCGGCTGCTGCTGCTGTCATACGCCAGTCGTTCCTCTCGTCCCGGACCCGGTCCGTCACACGCACACCCGGGTGTCGTGTTGCCGAGCCGACTCCACTCCGGTATCAACAGGGCGACATCGCCCGTATCCCCACGCTTGCGGCGTTCGGGTTCGACCCGCACGCGGCCAATGGCTATCCTAGCACGATTCAAGCCGCGTAATGGGCGGCGCAGGAGGAGGTGGGCAGGTGAGCGAAATCGAGCGATCGACATCAGAGGGGTTGATCTACGTCTGGCTCGAGCATGATCCCGCGGCGGCTGCGGCGGATGTGACGATCCCCGATATCCCCGGGATCAATGATCTCGATCAGATCGCCGACGCGATTCGCGATGGTCGCGTCGGTCGATATCTGCCAGTGACACTGCATTTTGCCGATCACCCGGCCCCCGGCCCCAAGCGGGTTCGCGCCGTCGATGTCGCTCGGCTGCTGCGTGACCGCAACATCCGCCACCGGCGGCGCTACGAGGTGATGATCGGCGCGTTCGACGACCCGGATACGGGCGACTAGCGCCGTGGGCGGCGACGGGGCGAGAAGCAGGCCGCGCAATAGACTGGCCGGCTCGGATCCGGCTGGAACGGCACCTCCGCGCGCTGGCCGCAGGCGCTGCAGACGATGTCATGGCGTGTCGATGTCGCCGGGCGGACCTGTGGCTCCTCGCGACGCAGAACTGCGGCCGGCTGTGGCGTTCGGCGCGCTGGCAGCTCCTCACGACGGATGGCCGCGGCCGGCCGTGATGTCCGGGGAGC
>CALMXF010000349.1 GCA_937870985.1 uncultured Chloroflexota bacterium | reverse complement strand
GCTACTCCGCCTATCGTGAGCTCTACGCCCGCCTCTCCTCGCTCTTCCCAACGCTCGGACGCATCGAGTCTGGTGGCTGAGCAGCTCCGGTTGCGCTCCGTTCTGGCAGCACATGCGAGGGATCCCCGGCCGGCCGCAGCAACGAGAGCACGACCGACCCGCCGATCAGCGCGACGATGACGCCCAATGAGAGACCGATCGGCATGTGGTAGACGTCGGACAGCGCCATCTTCGCGCCGACGAACATCAACACCGCGCCGAGCCCGACCTTCAGGTAGCGGAACGAATCCATGATCCCGGCAAGCAGGAAGTAGAGCGAGCGCAGCCCGAGGATTGCGAACACGTTGGAGGTGTAGACGATGAATGGGTCGTCGGTGATCGCGAAGATCGCTGGGACCGAATCGAGCGCGAAGACGAGGTCGGTCGCCTCGATCAGCACCAGGACCGCCATGAGCGGTGTCGCGATCCGCTTGCCCGCCTCGACGATTGTGAAGCGCTGGCCATGGTACTCGTTCGTTACCGGCATCAGCCGGCGCAACAGCCGTAGCGCCAGGTTCATTTCGAGATCCATCTGCGTTTCACGCTCACGCAGGATCTTGAATCCCGTGTAGATCAGAAACGCGCCGAAGATATAGATAATCCAGTGGAACGACTGCAGCAGCGCCGAGCCAAGCAGGATGAAGACTGCCCGCATCACCAGCGCGCCGAGGATGCCCCAGAACAGCACCCGGTGCTGGTAGGCCTTCGGCACAACGAACCAGCCGAAGATCAGCGCGAAGACGAACATGTTGTCGACACTGAGCGCCAGCTCTACCAGGTAGCCGGCCGTGAACTCCAGCCCCCGCTCGGAGCCGGCCACCAGGTAGACCCCGACATTGAAGACGGCAGCCAACGCAACCCAACCGGCCGTCCAGAGCGCAGCCTCTCGCGCGCCGATTGCGTGTGGCCGGCGATGGAAGATCCCCAGATCGAGCGTCAGCAGCAACAGGACGAAGGCAGTGAATCCTGCCCAGAGCCACGGCGAGCCGATTGATTCGGCCACGAGCACTCCTCCCAGACACGCCGGGCTTCCCCGGCGAGACAACACAACGGGGGCAATCCCCCCGCATCCGGCAGCATCAAGCGCCACCGTTTGCGAAGGTCTTGCCCCCAGATCCGTGTCTCGTTCGGTCTGGGCGCCGGGCCGGAGCCGAAGCTCGAACTGACGACCCGGGCAAGGAGCTTGCGCTCCCAGGCTACTCCCCTTCAGCCACCGACGATAACATCCGCATGTGACGATGACATGAACGAGAGGTGAACTGCGGGTGATCTTGCGAGAAGAATCCAGGGAACGCCTGCTCCCGTAGATCGACGATCACCACCACCTGAGCTCTGTTCAGCGGAGCGGGCATGACGTGTATACTCCAGACGTCGTATTTGTGCTGCCAGAATCTGGCGACTAGATTCATCGGCAGCCATCCATTTTCGTGATCAAAGAACAGAGGTCGCCATGCGCCACGAAGCAGGCTCGTCATCACTGATTACATTCGATATGACCATCAGGCAGTCGATCGAACGACTCGAAGGCGACCTGGGGCTGACTGAGAACGAGCTTGCCGACGCGCTAGGGACCACCAGCCGCACGCTTTCCCGATGGAAAGTCCAGTCGCATCATCCTCAGCACGATGCCCGTGCGAGAATCCGGGCCCTTCTCGCACTGGATCAACGGCTGCGCGAAACCTTCGACTCTCACGAAGCCATGCTTGAGTGGATGCGTTCGAAGAATCGCTATCTACGGGGCCTCCGCCCCGCGGAGGTTGCGGCGGCCGGCCGCCTCGACGTCGTGGAGGCTGCACTCGATGCGCTAGACGAGGGGATCTTCGTCTAGCGTGGGGATACCACCGGGTTGGGATCCACTCGCGATGATCCAAGCCTGTCGATCTTCGGAGTGGCATGGTCACGCGTGGCGTCATCACGCCGCCGCTCGCGAGGCGACGAATAGCGCCGGATCGATCAAATTCTCGGGCAGATACAACCGCGGCCACGATCAATTCGACCCGGCGGAATGCTGGGAAGCGCTATATCTGTCACTCGGCAGGGACATCGTACTCGGTGAGCTTATCAAGCATCTCGGCGAAGACGGCAAACCACAATTCCCCCGTCTGCGGAATCGCAGAATCTCGAAGCTCTATCTGGAGTTAGCCAACGTCGTGGATTGTCGAGACGTATCATCGTTCGGCCTCCAGAAACATGATCTGTCTGGCGATGATGGCTCTGGTGAGGAGCAGGCATATCTCATCGGTCACGCGATCGCCGGGGCAGCCGTCCTCCTCGGACACGAGGCGATGCTCGTGCCCTCCGCAACTCTTCTGGGCGACAACGTCATCGTCTTCCCTGCGAATCCCCGGCATTCATCACGCATCGCAGTCATTGAATCCGTCGATCCGGTCCTTTACGTCAAGTCCCGACACAGCAACGGGTAGCGCCCCGTATCTTCTTCGGGCAGAAACAGACGGCACAGAATACGAATCGACGGCGTGTTTTCAGCCCGCGTCGATGACGTCGGCCAGCTTCGCGGCGTCCAGGATGGTGATCTCCTGGCCGCGGAGCTGGATGATGCCGCGATCCTCGAGCGTGTGGAGCGAGCGATTGACCATCTCGCGGGCAGTGCCGACCATCGACGCCATCTGCGACTGGGTCAGGTGAATCTCGTTCGGGTTTTCCAGCAGCAGCCGGGCGACCCGGCTCATCACTCTCCGGAGTGACAGATCCTCGACCAGCGCCGTCATGTGACGCAGCCGCGAAGATATATTCTGCAGCCCCCCAATCGCGATCGCAGGGTAGCGATCCATCAACGGCATCAACGCGTCCCGCGGGATCGCCAGCACCGTCGAGGCTTCGACAATATCGGCGCTCGCCGGATATGCGCCGCCGTCGAAGACCGGCACATCGGAGAACGCCTCACCCGGCCGCATCAGGCGCAGCACCTGCTCGCGCCCCTCGGCCGATGTCTTGAAGACGCGCACCAGACCGGTCTCGACGATATGCAGCGAGCAACGCCCCTCGTTGTGTCCCTCGGTAAACAGCCGCTGACCCTGGCCGTAGCGCCGGGCAATTGCAACCGTGATGACCTCGTCGAGGCCGGCATCGTCGAGCCGGGCGAAGTAGGGCGTCCCCCGGAGCAGATCACGGTACCGTTCGCGATTCATCATCCGGCCAAACTCCCTTCGTGAAATTTGTCACAGTACTGTAACGCGAATGAGACGAAAGTCACAGGGTCAGGAAACTCCGCTCCATAGGCTTAGAGCCATAAGGTGATGGACGCGCGATGAGGCGCAAGCAGACTTGCGAAGGGGCACCCAAATGGCGCTTGACCAGATCGACTCGACGACGATGAACCGGCGTTCGCTGCTGAAGCGGGCCGGGCTGCTGGGATTGACCCTGCCGGCTGCCGGCGCGCTGCTCTCCGCCTGCGGCACGAACGGGCCCGACATGTCGCCAGCCCAGATGGAGAAGGGAAGCCGACCGCAGACTGCATCAGTCTCCGGCGCGCCGCTGGCTGCCGCCGCGGCCGGCTCGGTGACCGAGCTGACAGTGACGGCGCTGGATCTCAAGTTCGAGCCGGCGCAGCTGTCCGCCCCGGCCAACCAGCCAGTCCGTCTGACCTTCATAAACAAGGGCGCCATTGAGCACGACATCGAGATCCTCGGGCTGACGGTGGACGGCCTTTCGACGGTGACGCCGCCGAAGGCGATGAGCGATCGGGCCACCGGGCTCCACGACGAGGCAACAGCCAAGAAGCTGGCCTACGCCGCGGCTGGGAGCGGCGACCAGATGGTGATTGAGTTTACGCCAACCGCCGCCGGGTCGTTCGAGTTCGCGTGCCTGGTTCCCGGCCACCGGGAGGCTGGTATGAAGGGCTCCTTCACCGTGACTGGCGACGGCGCAACAGCGGGATCCTCGCACGACGCGATGGACCACTCGGTGCCGATGCCGGCCGGCTCTGGCCAGCCGTATACGGCGGATCGCCTGCCGAACCCGGTCGTCGCCGCGCCCGTCGGCGCGCGCGAGCCGCAGACAGTCAAGCAGACCGTCGAGATCCACGAAGTCATCGGCTATGTCGACGACGGTGTTGCCTACACGTTCTGGACATTCGGCGGGACGGTCCCCGGCCCGATGATCCGCGCCCGCGTCGGCGATCACATCGAGCTGACTCTGGTCAACCCTGCCGGGAGCATGATGCCGCACAACATCGACCTGCATGCTGTCACCGGGCCAGGTGGCGGCGCAGAAGCAACGCTGATCCAGCCGGGCCAGCAGGCAACGTTCCGCTTCAAGGCGCGCCATCCGGGGGTCTTTGTCTACCATTGCGCCACGCCGCCGGTCCCACACCACATCTCCAGCGGCATGTATGGCCTGGTCGTCATCGAGCCAGAGGGCGGGCTGACGCCGGTCGACCGCGAGTTCTACGTGATGCAGGGCGACCTGTATCTCGAAGGTGGCCGCGGTGACAAGGGTCTGCGCCCCTTCTCGGTCGACAAGATGCTCGACGAAAAGCCGGACTATGTGACCTTCAATGGCGCGGTCGGCTCGCTGACCGGCGAACGCGCGCTCAAGGCGAACGTCGGCGAGACGATTCGGGTCTTCTTCGGGGTCGGCGGCCCGAACATCACCTCCAGCTTCCACATCATCGGTGAGGTGTTCGATCGCTGCTACCCCGAGGCCGCTCAGGAGGTTCATACCCACGTCCAGACGACGCTGGTTCCGGCCGGCGGCGCGACGATGGTCGAGCTCGATCTCGAGATTCCTGGCACCTACGTGCTGGTCGACCACAGTCTCGGCCGTGTGAGCAAAGGCGCGGCCGGCCACCTTGTCGTCGAGGGTGAAGCGAACCCGGAGATCTTCCAGGTTATCTCCCCGGCGGCTCCAATCAGCTAACTTCAACCCCGGCCGGCGCGAACCCATCACCTCGCGCCGGCCGACGAACCCTTCGCATGGCGACGCCCGGTCCCCTCGACCGGGCGTCGCTGCGCCTGTTGTCCTCGATGGGACCACTATCACTCCCAGCGATCTCCGTTGGTAGACAGACACACTCACAGCATCTCGGTGTTTGACAACCTGTGCACTGACCGATACTGTCTCGTTTGTCGCTCATTACGGGTAAAGACGTCTCTACACAGATGCCGGCGGGACTTCCGCGATCGTGAGCCGTGCTCACGCCAGTTGCGAACGATCAGGGAGAAGGAGAGGTCCAATATGGAAACCGCGGACGTCATCATCATCGGGGCCGGCGTCGT
>CALMXF010000348.1 GCA_937870985.1 uncultured Chloroflexota bacterium | reverse complement strand
ATGATGTCGCCCGACCGCAGCTGGCCGTCGGAGGGTCCGCCTGCGGTGACGTCCTCGATCTTGGCGCCCGGACCGGAGTACCGGTTGTCCAAGGTGACTCCGATGACCGGGGTCTCGGACTTGCCGTCGGCGATGATCTCCTCCGAGATCCGCTTGGCTTGGTTGATCGGGATCGCGAAACCCAGTCCGATCGATCCGGCGTCGGACCGGGTCGCCCGGGCGACGGTGGCGATCGCTCCAGGCGACCTTGAATGCGCCATCACCGAGAACGGCCGCGTCGAGTGCCGACTGCACATCTGCGGCGTGCTGGTCGATCTCGTCGTAAACGGCCGCCAACGCCCGCTCGGCCAGCCGGATGGTCTCCTCCGGCACGTCTGACGTTCCGGGCAGGACATCGAACGTCACCGGCGCGGGCATCAGATAGGCGACCGCCTTGCGAACCAGGACACGCGCGTAGTTGAGCACGATTCGCGTCTCCCCGGCTCTCCGGGCGCCGGTCCACTGCCGGCCGTCGTAGAAATCGAGGTGTTCCTGATAGCGGTTCATCCGCTGCGTATCCTGGGTCAGCAGCCATGCCGCCAGCCGGCCGGCCGTGGGAGCGGCGACGGGGTGCATCGGGACTCCTTTCGAGACACGAGATGCCGTGGAATATGCAGGGGGAGCGAGATCAGCTCGCGTTGATGCCCTTCAGCCGCTGGATACCGAGCGGACCCATCAGCGCCAGCCCGCAATACCACTTGATCCGGTTTCGCGTCGCATCCTTCGTCTCGAGCTCCCCGACCTGCTCGACCTGAATGCCGCCGTTCTCGAGACCAGTGATGCCCTGCCGGCCGAACTTCACCGCATAGATGCTCGAGCAGACAGCGCCGCTCGACCCCTGTACCTCGTTCGTCGGGATCCAGTCATCGACCAACAGCGGGATGCCGTCGTAATAGAGTGCGCGCAGGCCGAACGCGTCGACCCCCGTCTCAAGCAGATTACCGCTCGCCCGCCGAAGCGCGCTCAACTTCCGCCGCGTCCGCTTCGACATCAGCAGCGCGTCCGGCCGGCCCGGCATGATCGTGTCGACCAGCGCATCCATCATGTCCAGCGTCAGCGCCGCGCCGTTCGCGCCTGCCGCCGTTTCCCGGCTCTCGGCCGCCGTCAGCTTCGCCAGCCCGTCGAACTCGTTGGGAAAACCAACCGAGTCCCCTTGGTAGAACTTCTTGCTGAACTCATACGCCGTCGCCTTCGCCTTCGACAGCAACACCTCGGCTTCGAGGTCGTTGGGATTCCGGTACGTCTGCTGTAGGAAATTGTCGACGTCCGCGTCACCGCCGAGGATCTTCAGCACGGCAGTCTTCTGCGTGAACGTTGGCGTGCCCTCGTTCCACGTGTCGCCCGGCGCGTACCAATCGATCGTCGGCGCCGCGTTCTCGCGGTTGTAGGTGATCGCCGTGCCGATCACGTCCTCGAACGGCAGCATCTGCAACACGCTCGACTCCATGATGATCGTCTCGATCACGCCCGCGAGAAGCACGTCGTTCGTCAGCTTCGCCGCTTCAACCTTCGTCATCGCCATCTGGACATTCCCTTCGTGTCGAAATCTGGTGGTCGAGCCCTGCTAGCGCCGGATCGCGTCGATGCCGGCCCGCACCTTGGCCGCCGGCCCGAGGTCAGCCAGGTTCAGTTCGCGTGATCGGATCACATTGCCTGAGGGGACTGGGGGAGTGGTCGTGGCTGCCGTCACCTCGGCGACGCGGGCAAAGGCGGCGCGAGCGGCCGGCAGGCTATCGAGCATCTCGCGCAGCGATGCCCCCTGGACCAGTTCCGGGATCACATCGGGATTGGCCTGCACGATCAGATCGCGCAGCAGCGCCGCGTCATCGCCGATCGGTGGCTCCGGATCCCGGTCCGCCTCGATCGCATCGTGGTCGCTCATCGGTCCTCCGTTCGATGGTGTTGGGGTCGTCCGTTACAACCCCTCTACTATTCGAACGGGATCTGGAACGAAAAATGGGACATTTAGGGTCGAAGAGCTTATGCCTGCGTCATTTCACGCCCTCGCGCCGCCAGCCAGACGATTGCCCCGCCGCTCACCGGCAGCAGGATCATCGCGATTCGCAGCGAGCTCAGCTCGGCAACCCAGCCGATCGCGGGCGGGGTCACCATGAACGCGAGATAGGTGACGATCATGACGACCGCAGTCAGCTCGCGGCTCCGATCCGGAAGGCGAGCAGCGGCGGCGCTCATGACAGTCGGGAAGATGCCGGCCACACCGAGCCCGACGAGCGCCAGCGCCGCCATCGCCAGCGGGACACTCCCGGCGACGACGAGTAGCAGCCCGCCAGCGCCGATCATGTCGTTGGAGTAGTAGAGAAAATCCAGATCAGGCGTGCGCGCCAGAAGGGTCTCGGTCATCTCGCGGCCCTTCAGCAGCGCCGAGCCGCCCTCGTAGAATTCCTGATCCGCCACCTCCAGC
>CALMXF010000347.1 GCA_937870985.1 uncultured Chloroflexota bacterium | reverse complement strand
TGGGTCGACGCCCACGCCGATATCAACACACCAGAGACCAGCCCGAGCGGCAACGTCCACGGTATGCCGCTGGCTGCCGCGCTTGGCCAGGGGCCACGGCAGCTGGCCGCAGTTGGCAGCCAATCCGGCCTTCGGCTCGATGACCTCATCTACATCGCCGTCCGAGATCTCGACCCTGGCGAACGCGAGCTGCTGGCCGACGGTCCCGCCCTCGTCTGGACGGCTGACGATGTCGAGATCCGTGGGATTGCAGAGATCGTCACCGCCTCAGTGGACCGGCTACTGGCAAACGGCATCGATGCCCTCCACCTCTCCTTCGATCTCGACGCGCTCGACCCAACTGTCATGCCGGGGACCGGCACGCGCGTGCCGGGAGGGCTGACCTACCGCGAGGCAACCCGGCTGCTCGCGCTGCTGCGCAGGAGCGGGCTGCCGATCGTCTCAGCCGATGTCGTCGAGCTGAATCCGCTGCTCGACCCAAGCGGGGGATCGACCGCCGTCGCCGCGGCAATCGCCGGCGCGCTTCTGGGAGAGACGATCCTGTAGGACGCTGGCTTGTGGCGGTACAATCGCCCAGTTGCCGGCCAGCGGCCGGGCGCGAGGGATCGGAGATCCGCCACGGCTCACCCGGACGACACAGCCAAACCACCTGCAGATCCAGCTGCCGAGACGCAGCCGAAGCTCGGCGGATCGATCACCGTAGCTCTGCGTCTGTACTCCTCGTTCCGGATGATGTGGCTGGGGACGGTCGCGACGAACCTCGGCCAGTGGATGCAGAACATCGCCCTCGGCTGGTACATGCTGGTGCTGACCAACTCACCGCTGTGGGTCGGGCTGATTGGGTTCGCGGCCGGCGTTCCCTATCTGCTGATCACACTGCCGGCCGGCGCACTGATCGACCGCGCCGACGAGCGTCGCGTACTGATGGCCACCCAGTGGGCTGCGATGGGCACGGCGACGCTGCTCGCCGCATTGATCCTGAGCGGGTCCGCCGAGAGCTGGCACTTGCTGGTCGCGGCAGCGATAAACGGCGCGATTATGGCAGTCAACGGCACCGTTCGGCAGACGTTCGTGCCGTCGCTGGTCCCGCGCGAGCATCTGGCGAACGCAGTCTCGCTCAGCTCGGCTGGGGCGAACGCGATGCGGATTATCGGGCCGTCGATCGCCGGCGGGATCATCGGGTTGTTCGGCGTCGCTATCTGCTTCATCATCCAGGCGTTTGCGCTGGCCGGCGCGCTACTCGCAACGATGCGAATCGAGCCGGTTCCGAACGAGCGCGGCGGGATCGCGCCGGGCGGAATCCTCGACGGTTTCACCGAGGTGCGCCGCAAGCCTGCTATCGGCTCACTCATGCTGTTGACCGCGATCCCGGCAACGCTGGTGTTTCCCTACA
Organism: uncultured Chloroflexota bacterium; assembly: GCA_937870985.1. GTDB lineage: Bacteria > Chloroflexota > Chloroflexia > Thermomicrobiales > CFX8 > JAMLIA01. Next base: position 1,699 of record CALMXF010000347.1, on the reverse strand, counting down.
TCCAGCTGATGCCTGTCTTCGCGCGCGACGTGTTCGATATCGGGGCTGCCGGGCTTGGGATACTGATGGCAGCCAGCGGCGTCGGCGCGTTGACCGGGGCGCTCGTTGCGGCGACGATGGACCGGGTCGAGCGCAAAGGGCTCGCCGTCATGATACTGGCGACGGTCTACTGCGCGGCTGTCGCTGGCTTCGCCGCCAGCCCCGGGCCGATCCTGGCGATGGTGGGGCTGTTCATGGCCGGCATCACCGGCTCGATCTTCGGGTCGCTCAGCAACGCGCTCTTACTGCTGCTCAGCAACGCGCGAGTCCGCGGGCGCGTGATGGGTGTCTACATGCTGACGAGTGGCTTCACGCCGTTTGGCGCGCTCGCCCTCGGCGCGATTGCCGAGCGGGCAGGCACGCCGAAAGCTGTGACCGGGGCGGCGCTGTTGGCGATGGTGCTGGTTGGCCTCAGCACGACTCGTATGAAAGAGCTTCGCACGACGTAGCACAATGGCGCCGGCCGCAGGGAGGAGACGCGAGCAGCAGGCGTCCTGGTCGCGCGATCGCACGGACCGTCACCTGGCGATTGTTCGTTCACGTGGAGATCGACGAGATCACCATGACACCGGCATGAGTGTGTCGGTGATGACCATCCATGGGGAGAGGAGCACACGATAATGGCGACAACACCATCGGCTGGCAAGGGGCTGGAGCGACGCGCCCCGGTGGAGCTGGGCCTTGACCCGGAACGGCTCGACGCTGCGATCGCGTTCATCAAGGAGCACGAAGCGAAGGGGGATCACCATACCCGTGTCGCGCTCGACCTGCCAGATAATGAGATCGTCGGACCGCTGAAGGACCGTGGCGGACACAACGGCATGATCCTGCGCCGTGGCGCGGTTGCCGCCGAGTGGGGCGATATCGACCGGGTGGATATGACCTACAGCATCTCGAAGAGCTACCTGTCGACCGTTGCCGGCCTTGCGTTCGATCGCGGCATGATCCCCGATCTCGACGAGCGTGTCTCTGCCCTGGTCCCAACCGCACACTTCAGTGGCGAGCATAACGGACAGATCACCTGGCGCCATCTGCTCCAGCAAACGAGCGAGTGGACCGGCACGCTCTGGGGCAAGCGCGATATCGCGGACCGGCGCAAGGGGGTTGACCGAGCGATTCAGACGCCCGGCACGTTCTACGAATACAACGACGTGCGAGTGAACCTGCTCTCGTTCGCACTGATGCAGATCTGGCGCCGGCCGCTGCCGGAGGTTCTGGACGAGCACGTCATGGGGCCGATCGGCGCGTCGGATACGTGGGTATGGCACGGCTACAGCACATCCTGGGAGGACATCGACGGAAAGCGCATCCACGGCGTCTCTGGCGGCGGACATTTCGGCGGCGGCGTCTGGATCGCCACACCCGATCATGCTCGATTCGGCCAGCTCTTCCTTCAGCGCGGTCGCTGGGGTGGCCGGCAGATCCTCTCCGAGCGCTGGATCGACGAGGCAACGACACCCAGCACGGTCGAACCGGTCTACGGCTTCATGTGGTGGCTCAATCCCGACCACCTGCAGTTCCCGAGCTTGCCCACCAACAGTTACGCTGCCCGCGGCGCCGGGAGCAACATCATCTGGGTCTCCCCCGACCACGACCTCGTCGTCGTCCTTCGCTGGATCGACGGCGAATCGACCGACGCCTGCCTGGCAAAGGTGCTGGA
>CALMXF010000346.1 GCA_937870985.1 uncultured Chloroflexota bacterium | reverse complement strand
TTCGTCCCATGGAGCCGCCGGGATGATCCCGCGTCGTATCGCCGCCGTCATGCTGCGCTCAATCCATACTCGGCGTACCGACTCAGCGGCAGCGCCGTCACACGCCAGCCTTCCGGCTGCGATGCGTCATAGACCAGAATGCCCCGCTCGAATCGCTGGATGCTCAGCCCCGTGCCGACGCCGCGTTCGTTTTCGACGGGCCAGCCCAGCCACTTGATCGCGTCCGGGTTCGACTCCCAGAACGCCTTGAACCCCCACTGGAGCCAGACGCTCGTCTCCGGGACAAACCGCGCGCTGGCGTCGCCAACCCCCGGCGGGAGCTCCGGCTTCTTGCCCCTCCGCGCCTGCCACTCGCTCACCACACGCGCCATGTCGATCCCGTCCGGACAGGGGAGCGACGGCTTGTTTACCCAGACCTTGTGGCCCTGCACGACATCGAGCCGCCCGAGGTCGCGCTCCAACAACGCCTGCTCAATGTCCGCCCACGTCTGCCCCAGCACGGCATAGTCGCTATCCGGGATGTCCTGCGATGCAAGGTGCTCGTACTCAACGCTGACCGTGTACGGGTTTGCGAACGCGGTCGTCCAGGCGGTGTCTTCCAACCCCACCAGCTGCCAGCCGCGGAACTCCAGCGTCGCGTTTCGCCGGACAAGGAACGTCGCCGAGACACGATCGTCCGGGTTTTCGCGTCCGCTTGTGCTGGTGAGCCATGCAAGGCTGTCTACGCCGGCTGTATAGTGCTGCGCGCCGCCTCGAACCCGCGCTGCCCGCCCGCGTGTGTAGTGCGTTGTGGCGGCTGGGTACCAGCGAAACCCCGGAATCTGTGCCTCCATCGGCTGCTCCTTCCATGGCCCGTCGTTGGCGAACGACCGCATATCGACTACCCGGCCGGCGACGTTCTCGCCATACTGGGCGTTCGGTGCCCACGCGCCGCCCAAGCCCTCAATCGTCGTCGTCGTTTTTGTCACGAGCTGATATCGAGGATCGACTAACGTCTCCCCAGCTGGCAGCGTCGTCTTCCCGCCATACCGATACAGGTGCTGGATGACCGCTAGCGCCCCCTGCTCATCACTGGAGAACGTCTGGTGGTGCTTCGGGTCGGTGTCCGACCACCCGGTCGCGGTCTTGATCCCGCCCCAGTTGTGCTGCTCTGGCCCGAGCACGCCAGTGTACTTCCCGTAGTTCGTCTCCCACGAGGCCAACGCGTAGGGGTTCTCCGGTGGCATGCCGTAGGCCGGCGCGTGCTTCCAGAACCACTGTGCGACATCTATGTACCGTTGGTGTGCGCCACGAGATCGCGCCCACGCTTGCGCGGCTTTGAGACTTACGGACGATACTCCGAAGATATCCGTCATGCTGCCCCCGTCCCGCGTCCCAGAATCGGCGTGTCTGCTGTGTAGGTCACTCCTCGCTCCCGTCAATCACACTCTGCCGGCGTCTGGCCTGCGTGGCCGACCTCATCCGAATGCGCACCACGATGCCCAGCATCACCAGCGCGACCGCCATGTCGATACTGCGATCCCCCAGGTCTCGGTCTGAGATGGCCCACGCCAGCAGCACAGCCAGCAATCCGTTGACCGACGCCCCGTCAAACTCCGCCTCCCTGTCGTTCCGTAGTAGCGCCATGCCTCCCGCGCCTGTCAGCCGCGTCCTGCCCGTCTCGACCGACACAATCACGCCGGAGAGATAGCGAGCCACGGCCCAGTGGTGCCAGACGTTGATGAGGCAAACGATGCCTCCGATCAGCGCGATACCGTCAAACAGGCAGATCATCATCGTCGTCTCCTGCCTGCATGGCCCGCGCGGCTTCCTCGTAGGATTCGACGACACGTGTCAGCTCATCCAGCGCCACGTCTCGCTGCATCAGCGTGTAGTCCACCGCGCTCATCCGTGGCCGTCTGCGAGCCGAACCGGTGATCTGCATCCAGAGACGACGTGGCAGTGATGGCCGGGGAGTCATTTCGCCCGCCCCATCCTGTCCATCGTCTCGATGGCCGTCAGCAGCCGTTCGATGAGCTGGCGCGACCGTTCCGCCTGCTCGTCGGCCTTCGTCGCCCGGTCGATCTCTCGGCGGTAGGCTTTCCCCGACACGATGTCCTCGCGCTGCCCCATGACGATGTAGATCAGCAGCGCAGCCACCAGCCCGCCGCGCGAGATCAGGTCCCACATATCGACTGCTGTCATGCCAGACACTCACCGCCATGTCCTCGCTGCTACGCCCGCAATCGCCCGCCATTGGCGCTCACCATCGCTCGATACCGCGCCGCCGTGTCTCTCGCCAGGATGTTCATGTTCTTCGGCAACCACATGTCCGGCTCCCCCAGCTCGTATGTCGCGCTACCTCCGCCGATGTCCACTGTCACCCCGACAATCGGCAGGAGCGGCTCGCCAGCCACGCCGACCCACTCGCCCGGTCGTGGCAGCCAGTACGGGACA
>CALMXF010000345.1 GCA_937870985.1 uncultured Chloroflexota bacterium | reverse complement strand
AGCGAGCGAGGCCCGACGGCCAGCAGCTAGCATGGCGAAGCGCGATGGTCGGGGCCGGCGACAGCGCCGCCCTGCCGTTTGTCATCGAGGACATCACGGACCGTGGATTACGCGTGCCAGCGGAGGCCAGCACCCATTCCAACGGCGTTCGCGGCATCTCCGCGCTGATCATCGCCGTCGATGATCTCGACGCCGCGGTGGGCGGCTACCAGCGGCTGCTCGACAAGAGCGAACCGGACGGCACGAGCGCGGGTGGCGCGTACTTCCTCATCGGGCCACATCGCGTCGAGCTCGCCTCTGCGGTTAGCGATGGACCAGTCGCCAATCAATTGAGCGAACGCGGAACTGGCCTGTTCGAGCTCCAGTTGCTAGCGTCCGAGGAGAGAGACATCGACCCATCCGCCGCAGGCGGCGCCCGGCTGCGTCTCGTCGCTCGCTAACGCGATTCTGCGACCTCTCCGGGCGTCACGTACAATCGTGGTTCGATCTCACGACGAGTAACGCCCGGAGGGCATATGAGCACGTTCTTTGTTCGAGACGCCGCACGCATGGCGGTTCACACCGCGATCGAGGATGCAAGCTCCGATATCGTGGCGCTATCACGAGCGCTTCACGACGGCGCTGGACCGCAGGGTGTGGCCCTCATCGCGGCGTTGTTCCAGGCCACCGGCTTCGCGGTCGACTTCGATACCGATGGTATCGAGGGGACAATCCGCGCGGTTTACGAGCAGCGCGATACCAAGGCGGAACGGCGAGGTTTGCGACATGCACACGTCGCCTATCTTGCCGACCTTCCCGATGAATCCACTGGCTGGGCAAACGATGGCGCCAACCTCGCGATCGCAGCAACAATAACCGCGGCGATCGGTCTGGCGGCTTCACTGAAGGACAAGCACGAGTTCGGGTTCGTGACCTTCATGGCCGGCCCCCACAACTGGAAGGCGATGGCCGCAGCCCGCGGGCTGGTGGAACCCTTCGATGCAGCGCTTGGCGTGCACACAGCCGCCGCTGGACAGGGCTTCGCCTACACGATCGATAACACCGGCGATCGGCTGGGCTCGCTTGCTGCATCAGTGTCGTTCGAGGGCGGCGCCGCAGCGCTCGCTTGCGAAGCGCTGTTGCCATCCGTCCAGGAGCTGGATACCACCCTGGCGTCGCCACGTGTGATCCGAGTCGTCGACACAACGCCGTTGTCCGCTCGATTCGAGATCCTCGGAAGGTCGCGCTCGGAGTTGATCGAGACGGCTGTTGAGCTGAAAGATCGCGCGGATTCGGTTGCCGCCGAACACGACGCGACCGTCGATCTCGACCTCGGCTCGGCAATCGACGACATGATCGTCAACCGCATCATCATCCGACGGGTGAAAACATACGGCGACACATACAAGCTGCCGATGGATCCGATTGTCCGAACGCCACCCGGACCGGCGAGCGACTGGGGGAACGTGTCGTACATTACGCCGTCTGCCGACGTGGCGATGCGGATCACCGATGACCCGGTAACGCCCGGCACATCCGACTTCGGCATGTTAACGGCCAGTGACGAAGCACATGCTCAGGCGATCCTCCTCGGTGAGTGCATCGCAATGACCGGGATCGACGTGCTACGAGACTCGACCTACCGGGCGATCGCTGACGACCAGTTGGTCAAGGCGCTGGCAGCGCGTGGCAGCAGCCGCGCACATCGACGCTGGTTAGGTGTCAATCCAGTCATACGCGAGCCGAAGGGAAACGCAGATAAGCCGCGTCGAGGACCAACGGTCAGCGACTTCCGGGTGATTGACGGCACGGAGTCATCTTCGCCGCCAGCGGAGGACGAAGACGGCGAGGAGCCGCCAGGTCGGGCTTGACGCGCGACATCGAAGACCGCTACAGTAGCCCGACAATCAGATAGTCCAATGGCGACGACGGAGAAGAGTAGCCGCTGCGCCTGCCTCAGCGAGCCGGAGTAGGTGTGAGACGGCGGTCAGGGTGGGCGGCGAAGACACTCCCGAGCCAGTGCGGCGACGCCCCGATGGGGCACGAGCCGCATTCGTCTGACCCACGTTAGCGGGTCCGAGCAGCGGCACTCTGTCGCGCGCTCGAAAAGGCGTATGGCGTGAGCCAGGCGCGAAGAAAGGTGGCACCACGGTCGCGCCCCCGTCCTTTCGACGGGGGCGCGTGTGTTTGGCGCGGTCGGCAAACGCGAGCAGATGAGGATCTTCCCTCGCCCGACGACCAGCCGAATATGGAGGTGCCAAGTGGCTCTCAGTTCCTCAACACCCACCGGGGCCCGGAGATGTGCCCCGAAGCCGCGGACGCTGGCGCGAGACCTGACGTCGGACTCAACGGGGCCGGCAACGATCGAGGGTTGGCTGACCACTCGCCGCGATCTTGGCGCGGTCTCGTTCTTCGCCATCCGCGACCGTTCCGGCGAAGCCCAGGTCGTCGTCGAGGACGAACGCCTGCGCGAGATTCTCGCTGGCTTGCAGGTTCAATCGGTGCTCTCCGTCCACGGCGACGTCGTCGCCGAACCGCGGGCGCGGAGCGGGGTCGAGATCCATGCGCGCGAGATCGACGTTCTCTCCGCGGTCACGGAGCCGCCGCCGTTCGAGATCAACCGGCCCGAGATCGGAAGAGCGTCGTGTAGGGAAAAAGTGTAGATCTCGGT
>CALMXF010000344.1 GCA_937870985.1 uncultured Chloroflexota bacterium | reverse complement strand
GGGGAGATTCTTCGGCTGCGCGGGTGCCCTCCGGGCAGTGAATGACAAGGAGGAGGAGGCGGCGGCGCAACAGACTGACTGCCCTGACTGCAACCGGTCAGTGGCGTGCTGCTCCGCCCAGGAACGGCGATCCGGCGCCCAGCAGGAACCCGAAGTCATACCAGCCGCCCTGCCGGGCCACATCGTAGATGGGCTGATCTTGCAGTCCGCCGAACAGGTGGACGATCAGAACAATCCAGGCAGTTAGCCCGTTCCACAGCCCCCAGAGCACGTCGTGCCACCACATATTCCCGCAATCCCTTCGTGTTGCCAGTATTGTGACACGCTAGCACGGACTCTGAGCGTCGCCATCCCCATCGGTATACTCGTGGCGAACGAGGGGGTGGGGCGCGTGTCGATTCGGCGTATTCTGACGATCTTCCGGCGGGACTTCCGTGATGCCGTTCGCGACGCGCGCATTCTCGTCGCAGTTCTGGTCCCCTTCGCTTTGGGCATCTTCTACAATGTCGTGCTGGTCCAGGATCAGACGACCCTGAGTGTCAACCTGGCCTACACCAGCGTCGATGCGACGAATCTGCCCGAGGCGATGAAGCAGATCGCAGGTCCGGACGTGACCTTCTCCATTTCCCAGGTCGATACCGCCGATATCGTGAAGCAGCAGGTCGACGACGGCAAAGCGGACCTGGGGCTCGTCGTCCCGGCGGGATTTGACGCGGCAGTTCAAGCCGGCCAGTCGCCGCCGCTGATGGTGATGCGTCCTGACACGGCCGGAGTCGGCCCGCAATTCCTTCTGTCGATGCTCGACGCGGCGCTGCGCGAGCAGGCCGGCCAGCAACCACCCGCCCAGGTGCAGGTCGAGACGGTCAACAAGTCGACGACGACCTCGCTGATCGAGAACATGGGTATGAATACCTACTTCGTGCTTTCTGCGTTGATCATGCAGGTCGCGATGATCACGATGTACGCGGTGCCCTACATCCTCGCCGAAGAGAAGGAGAGGCGGACCCTCGATGCCCTGGTGATGGTTGCCTCCTACTGGGAGGTGATCGCCGCCAAGGCGCTGTTCGGCATTGTGTACGTCGCGATCTCGACGCCGTTGTTGTTGGCGGTGACCCGCATATCGCCCCACGACGCGCTGCTCTTCGGCCTGGCGATCGGACTGCTGGCGATCGTGCTGGACGGTGTCGGGCTGATGCTCGGCAGCCTGCTCAAGCTATCACAGCTAACCTCGTGGGGCGGCATGCTAGTCCTGCCGGTCGTCGCTCCGGCCTTCGTCACCGGCCTGCCGGCGCCAAAGTGGGTCGAGGATGTGCTGCTGATCTTTCCGACGACCCATGCGATGCGGATGGCGATCGACGCGCTCAGCCAGAAGCCGATCTTCGGCGATACGTGGCAGTCGATCCTCGTCCTCGCCATCTGGGCCGTCGCCGTCTACGCCATCACCTTCTGGACGCTATCGCGTCGTGAGATCTAGCCTCAGTCCGTAAATATCGCAACGCGAAGTACTAGTATCTTGCGCGACCTGGTGCTAGTCTGTGGCGTGTTGATATCGGCTCAGTGTCTGCGGTTTCGTTGTCGTTCGCGTTTGTTGTATTAGAGAACGAGCCATGCAGTGCTCTCGATGCGGGGCGGCGAATAACACTGGCGCGCTTGCGTGCGTGGCCTGTGGCCAACCGCTCATCCTGTCTCACGTCGGCAGTATCATGCCGGCCGCCGTCGGCCACGTGGTTGAGGCGGCTCCCGCCAGCGTCCCTCCACCATCGGCCGAGGCATCGGTCTACCAGCCCACCCTCGGCCCGATCGATCGCGAGAGCTTCTTCGCCGCCCAGCGACGCAACCGTCGGGCGACCTGGCGATTGGCGGCGATGTCCGCGGTTGCCGCGGTCCTGACCGGCATCCCGCTCAGCCTGGTGCTGACGCCGTTGCTGTTCGCGGTTGTTCTGGTTGTCACTCGTCTGCTCGGGCTGGTGGTGGCGGTGCCAGATGGCGTCTGGTCCGCCTATCAGTGGGTGGGCCTCGCCCTCAAGCGGATCTTCGACGCGGCCGGCGATAGCACTGTGCGGCAGCTGCCGATCGGATCGCTCGTCCTGGCTGCCTCGATCTGGCTGCTGCCGGGGATCGCCGCAATGCTGGCGATGTGGGTGGCGTTGCGGGCGTTGTTCGCCCGGGCTGGCGTTGGCGGGATGTTGCTGTCGCTGGGCGCGCGTGAGCCGCGGCCGGACGACTTCGAGGAGCGCCAGCTGGTCAACGTCGTCGAGGAGATGGCGATTGCTGCCGGCATCCCAGCGCCCCGGGTGATGCTGATCGACGCGCCGATCTCCAACGCCGCGATGCTCGGCTCTTCCACGAAGGATGCCGCCGTCATCGTCTCCCGGCCGATGCTCGATCATCTGGACCGCGACGAGACACAAGGGCTGCTGGCACACCTGGTCGCCTCGATCGCCAACGGCGATCTGGATGGCGCGCGCTCGATGCTGGCGGTCTTTCAGACGTTTGGCTTCGCCGCTGCCGTGATCCGGATGCCGATCAGTGGCCCGGCTCGCGCGACAGTCGGCCGCATGCTGCGCTACCTCTTTGGCCACAAGCGAGAGGCAGAGCGGCTGGATGAGGCTCGCGCGCTCTCCGAAATGCTGGCCGACACCGCCGAGAACTTCGACGAGAAGAATGATCTCGAGAGCCTCACCGAGGAGGTGACGCCACCTGTCCAGCGCGCTGGCCCGAAACTGGAGCTGCTCAAGGCCTTCCCGTTCGTGGCGCTTGGGTACTTCATCTACACGCTGGTTGCCGGCTGGCCGGACGCAGCCCGCAACCTGGGCTTTCTGATCCTGTTCGGGGCGGCCGGGGCGTTGATCCTGTATCAGCGAGTCTATGCATTCTGGCTGGCGCGACGCGTTATTGCCATGACCCACGCAATCATCATCCTGCCCTACTACCTGGCCGCGATGATGCCGCAGATCCTGCTGTTATTTCTCAACATGCTCGTGCTGCAGCCGGCGTTCGGCCTGCTCTGGCGAACCCGGCGCTACCTTGCCGACGCGACAGCCGTCCAGCTTACCCGCAATCCCGAGGGGTTGGCGCGTGGGCTGGCGGCGCA
>CALMXF010000343.1 GCA_937870985.1 uncultured Chloroflexota bacterium | reverse complement strand
AGCCGCGCAATATCGTATGACCCGCGACGCACCGGCGAGCCTCGGCCGGCGTCGCCATCGCCGGCAGCATCAGCCTCCTTCACACGGTTGAGCAGTTCCGGGGTATGGCAGGAGAGGATCGCCTCCTCCGATGCCAGATACGGCTCAATATGCGTCACGTGATCCGACAGACCGCTCAGATCGACGAGGTGCATCGTCCGATCGATGAGCCGTGGATTCGACATGTGATCGACCTGCTCAACGAACGGCAGTCGCTCTCCGGACCGCATTCGATACGGGTTCGTATTATGTTGCGTATAGCGATGACTAAATACCAGTCCCGCCTTCGCCTCACCAGCCATTGGCACCCCTTACGTCTTGAAGGCAACACCCCACGGCCATCGATGGTCGTCACACAACGCCCTGCCTCCGCGGGTCGAGGCCAGAGCCACCGACTTCCGCGTATGACAGCGAGAGCCAACGTGCTGGACGCGGCTCGACGGACACCAGCGGGGCTGACATTGCCCGGCCGGACCCATCGCGCGCCCGTTCGCGGCCATGTGAAGCATCGATCGCGGGCTAGTGTACGGCGAGTAGCCAGCCGGTCAAGCCCTGCGGGCATAACGTGCGGTCATCACCTGTGCGGAACACCGCGTGATGATGGCGTCGTCATAGAAAAGGGCGTGGAGCAAGATCGCGAGCGGACCGCTCCCGGGGTCGTTCGATCGCCACAACACCACCGATCAACGCGTGAGCACCGCCGTTGCGATTGAGGTGATTGTCGGGAGTGGGTCGCCACCTTGCGCAAAGTAGACGAAGACCATCGCACCCTCGCGGACGTAGATCGACGCCGTTGGCGTTCCGCCGGCCGTTGGCTGGGTGAGCGCGACTGCTTCGTCTCCGAGCTTCGGCGGCTCCGATTCGGTGGCGCCCTGCGTCGTCGCCAGTCGCTTGAGCCAGGTGACTGCATCGGACGCTTGTTCCGGGCTGCCATATTCATTGATTGTTGTGAGGATCGTCGTCGGCGCTGTCCCCGACTCGTCACCGCGCGCGAAAGCACGGTACACATGGCGCTTGAAACCCCAGGTATTCAGACGCTGAAGATGCGCGGCCGGGTCGCTATAAGCATTGGCCAACTCCTGGGCGCTCCGCGTCCCCTCTTCGGCGATGATGTAGCCTGCGCCTCCATCCGGCAGGTCTGCCAATGCCGGGAGTCGACTCTGCAGCTCAACGACCGCGGTTGGCGAGGCATTCGCCGTTGGGGACGCGGGCGCTATCGTCGGGCTGGGGGTTGGTGACGGCGTTGCGGTAGCAGTCGGCGCGAGCGTCGCGGTAGCGGTCGGGCTTGGCGGGATCGGCGTCGCAGTCGGGATCGGTGTCGGATCGGTGTCGTCCCGCGTTTCCGGCCCCGAACATGCCAGCAGAACGAGGAGGACAAGGGCCACCGGCGCGATGACCCCGAGCCGGCCACACGTGCGAATGATTCGGCGTCGCTCGACCGTCATCGTCTCTCCCATCAGGTTCGAAGCGATTGTACAGGTAGTGATCTGGTTTGCTGGCAGATTATCCGGGAACCAGATACGCCATTGCGGCTACAATCGACGGTATGCCGGCCGGGAAGCTGGTGAAATTGCGAATCCAGCAGAGGGAGCAACGATGCCAACCGCCATTGACCATGTCGTGATTCTCGTCGAAGATCTCGACCAAGCCGTTCGCCAGTACGAGCAGCTCGGATTCACCGTCGTGCCGGGCGGCAAGCACGCCCGCTACACCCACAATGCGCTGATCACTTTTCAGGATGGCAGCTATCTCGAGCTCATTGCCTTCTACGAGGCGCCGGATCCCGCGAGTGGCACAGGCCACCGCTGGTATCGTCATCTCAGTCACGGAGGCGGTCTGATCGACTTCGCCGTCGGGACCGACGACGTCACGTCGGTGGTTGCCGCCACCAGCAGTCGCGGGCTCTCATACGACGGCCCGCACCCCGGCCAG
>CALMXF010000342.1 GCA_937870985.1 uncultured Chloroflexota bacterium | reverse complement strand
CGGCATGATCCCGCCCACCGGCTCGCCACCCTGAAGACGCTTCCACTGGTCTATCGGCACGTCGAGCTCTCGCGCTCGCTGCGGGTCGAAACGCCGCGCGCGAGGGAGATCGAGCCGCCAGGCCAGACAGTGTGAACGATGGTGGACGTGAAGCGTCGTGGCGCGCAGCCCGCCGGCCAGCTCGATCTCCTCGCCGCCCGACAGCTCGCCGACGCCGAGCTCGAATGGCAGTCGTCCGACGATGCTGAACAGATGACTGACGACATCATGCGTTCTCGGGGGGCCGTAGATTGTGACGGGCTCGGTCCGGCCGGCATGGGCGATCTGGAAGAGGATGCCGGGGAGTCCGGCGACATGGTCGGCGTGAAGATGGCTCAGCAGGATTGTGCTTGTCGACCGGAACGCCCAGCCGCTGGCACGCCAGTTCACCTGCGTTCCCTCGCCGCAATCCCAGAGAATCGTCTCGCCGTTGACGCGAATCAGACACGCTGACAAGGGCCGCCCCGGCAGGGGCATCATTCCACCGGTCCCCAGCAGGCAGACGTCGATCAGACTGACACCCTCCTGCCGTGCAGGCCGAACCCCGTCGCTGTCTGGAAACGACGAGGCCCGGCCACAGCGCTACTTGTCGTCGGGGGCAGCCGAGAGGGAGCCAGCGCGCTCGAACTCGTCGCGCCGCTGCTGCGCCGCGCGGATTGCCTCCATCGGGAGTGGCTGCGGTCCGCCGATGACATTCGCCATCAGGCTGAACTGAGCCGCCTCCTCGAGGACGAACACGAGGTGGGTCGCCTTCTCCAGCGTCGTGTCGAAGGCGAGCAGGCCGTGATTAGCGAGCAACACAGCCTTGTTCGAGTCACTGACGACATCGACGATGTTGGTGACGGAACTCTCAGAGCCGCGCGGACCATAGGCAGCGACCGGCACGGCCTCGTTGATGTCGAAGCGCACCATTGCCTCGTAGGTCGGCTCGATCGGCTTGTGTGCGATCGCGTAGGCAGTGACGTATGGAGAGTGCGTATGGACGACGCCGTTGACATCCGGCCGGCGGCGATAGACGGCAGCATGCATCTGGATGATCTCGTTCGATGCTGGCTCGATATGGCCGCCAAGGAGCTCGCCATCCAGCGTCAATAGCGCCAGATCCGATGGCTTCAGCTCCTCCAGCGTCCCGCCGCCGGTCAGCAGGAATCGATCCCCTTCGGGAAGCCGGATGCTGATGTTGCCGTGCAATGAGTGCGAGAGCACCGCATGCCCGGCGGCAAGCTTGTGAGCGCTATCGCATACCCTGTCCGCGAACGGCTGAACTTCGGGTGACCATGACATGTCGAACGCCCCCTTCGCGAATGCGCGAACCGCGCAGCTCGATTCTGAAGCAGATCGCCTCGCGATGCAACTCCCTGCCGAAAGACCTCCGGCTACTTCGGCATCGCCTTCAACGCATCGTAGGCTGGCCGCGGCGACCAGTCACCGCGCAACACGGCCCACGGGTATTTCTCGTCCGATGCACTGGTGATGATGCTGTAGTTCAGGTTCCAGACGAACATCGGCCCGACCCATGGCCACTCCGTGCGGCCGATCTCGAAAGCACGCACGAGATATTGCGCCTGAAGCTGCTCGGAGATGGCCGCTCCGTATTCGTAACCTGGCGCGTCGTTGGCGGTCGTCCAGCCGAACTCCGTGAGCCAGATCTGCTTGTCGGAGTCACCCCAGCGGACCATGATCGCGCGCAGGTCCTCGATCCGACGAAAATAGAACGAGTTGTCGTTATCCCAGCCATCTGTGCCAGGGTTGCCCGGCCACCACTGATCCGGTGAGTTGTCGTTGCTGCCTGGGTGAGCGCCAAGCGCGTCAAAGTAATCGGAGAGCTTGCCGTTGGAGTATTCGTACGCGCGTTGGAGATAGAGATCGTCGGCGACGGCCAGGTCGGGTCGATCCAGGCCGTTGGGGGTCAGCGCGCCGAAGAGAACGATCGCAGAGCTATCGCCGGCCTTGACTCCTTCGTGGGCGGCTTTCAGCAGCTCTACGTATGGACCGACATCGACTCGCCCGCCACTATTCGACGCGAGATTCTGTTCGTTCCAGATCTCCCACGCCTGAACCTTTCCCTTGTATCGACCGGAAAGAAAACGCATCAGGTCGCGGAACTGCGCGGTGTTGGACGGGATGCTGACCGAGCCGCCGGCCCACCCTGGCGTCGGCCCGACGACGCTGACCAGCAGCTTGATCCCGTTGCGGCTGGTCTGGCTGGTGATGTTGTCCAGGCTACTCGGGTCGTAGATCCCTGCGCCGTTCTGCTCGATCTGCGCCCATGACACCTGAAAATGAACCCACTCGAAGCCCGCGGCCTTGACCATATCGATCGTCTTCTGGTTGAACGCGATCGCCGCCGGGCTGCCGTCTCCTGCGAGAAAAGCGTTGAATCCCGGCACTGCGTGGAGCGACTGCGCCTGTGTCGGAGGCGCGGTCGGGTCGGCCGGCGGTGTCGAGGGATTCTGACGCGCTACAGCATCGGCCGGCGCCGGGTGGATTTGCAGATATTCAGTGCCGAGCAGGCCGAGTAGCGTCTCGTATTTTGTCCCCTGATACTCAGGGTGATATTCAAACCGGGCGCGCTCGAAATACTGAACTGTATGGATCTGGCCGTCACCGGCCGGCGGCGGCTGGTTACGCTCGTCGAACTCTTCGGAGAGCGGGTAGCCGAAGTTGGGCAGTCCGCCGTTATCCCCCCAGTACGACCGGAAGCCGAAGCACAGCCGGTGGCCGGTCGCGTCGTAGAACGTGCAATTGGCATCGGAATCGGTCTGGATTCGCTGAAACGCCGCTTCCCCCTCGCGCCCCTCCGTGCGGATTGCGCCGAGCCGTTGGAGAAGCACCTCGTACTGCGTGCCAGCATACTCGGGGTGGTATTCGAAGATCGCGCGCTCGAAGTACTGTTTCCAGAGCCCGTTGTCCATGAACACACCGGTGATCGGGTAGCCGAAGATGAACAGACCGCCGTGTGTCTCCCAGTATTCGCGGAACGAACCCTGCAGCCAGAAGCCAGTTGTGTCGAAGTACACCGGCGCTCGGTTGTTGGCAGCGATGGCCGGCCGGTCGGACGGAACCGCCAGAAGCAGCGATCCGGCGATGACAAATGCGGCAACGAGTGTTGAGAGCAGCCTCACAGGCGAACCTTTCGATCGGGGCGGGATAGTCACGTCGCCCTGAACTGTCGCATCGGGTTCGTGATCGTATCACACGCGCCAGGACACACGGCGCAAGCGCCCGCGTCACGATGCGAGGCGGCCTGTCAGCCGTGCGCAACCTCGGCATCGTCGCGCGGACCGAAAAGGCTTCGGCTGCCATATCGGCCGACAGTAGTTTTGGCGTCTGTATGCGGGTTTCGGGGGAGCCGACGCGGGGATTCGAACCCCGGACCTGCTGTTTACGAAACAGCTGCTCTGCCAGCTGAGCTACGTCGGCACGCAACACTCCGGCGCCTCGCGCCGGCGGTGAGTATAGCAGAGTGCCCGGCGCAAACGCCACGGCGCGACGTGACACCGTGGCACAGTCCGTGCAATACGTGTGCCAGACATTACGTGTCGCCATGAGCCAGAGATAGGGACAACCATGACCGGGAGAAGAACCCTGCTGATCTCGGACGACTCGACATTTCGCTACCATGCTGCCCGCGAATTGACCGCGCGTGGTCTGCGGATCGCTACTCCGAGCGGCCTGGATGATGCAGTGTCGCTGGCGCTCGATGGCGAAGTCGATGCTATTGTCATCGAGGCGACGCTACCACGGGCCCATTCCCTCGTCGCCATCGTCGATCGCCTGCGGGAACAATCCAGCCTTATGGATGTCCCCATCGCCGTCTGCCTCAGCGACGCCGCCATGCTCGATGCCCACAGCATGTATCTCACGTTGCGTGGCTGCACCCTGCACGGCCGGCCCTTCGATCCGGATGCTCTCGCTGCCGCTCTCACGATGCGCCGCGCCCCCGAGGTTCTCGACGCAGCTCTGCATCGCGCTCCAGCCTGGTCCTAACAGAGCGCCAACATGCGAAAACCCGCTCCCACTGAGGGGAGCGGGTTGCCTGAGCCCTTGTCGAGATTCGAACTCGAGACCTCATTCTTACCAAGAATGTGCTCTGCCTACTGAGCTACAAGGGCATGCTCGCGAGGCTGCCGTCGCGCCGGTATATGATACCGAATCCATTGCAGGCCCACCAACCGGATGAGAGGATCAGTGCGTGGACGACACCGCCTCCGAGGTTATCCTGACCATTCGTGGCTCGCTGGTCGGGCTCGGGCCGATCCGGCGCGATCTATCCGAAACCTATCAGCGTTGGCTCAATGATCTGCGCGTCACCCGCACGCTTGCCCTCCCGCCGGCCCCGATGACGCTCGCCGCCGAGACCGCTTGGGTTGATGCGACCAGCGTCGGCAGCGACCCCCACTTCACCGTCTACGATCTCGCAACAATGCGTCCGGTTGGCACGACCGGGCTGAACGGCGTCAATCACTTCGATGGCGCCGCCGAGTTCGGGATCATGATCGGCGAGCCGGATGCGTGGGGTCGCGGCTTTGGCACGGAGACGACCGAGATGATGATCTCGTATGCGTT
This sequence comes from uncultured Chloroflexota bacterium, assembly GCA_937870985.1. Classification (GTDB taxonomy): domain Bacteria; phylum Chloroflexota; class Chloroflexia; order Thermomicrobiales; family CFX8; genus JAMLIA01. Next base: position 11,472 of record CALMXF010000342.1, on the reverse strand, counting down.
CGATGCGCTCGGTCTCCATCACCTGCGGCTGGATGTCTACGCGCACAACGAGCGGGGCATCCGCGCGTACGAGCGCGCTGGCTTCCGACGGGTTGGCCTGCTTCGCCAGGCCAAACGCATTGGCCGGGAGCGGGTGGACGTGCTGGTCATGGATGTGCTCGCCAGTGAGATCGGCCCCGGCCCACTCCACGAGGTCGTTCGGCCCGCGCCGCAGACGAGGTGATGAGATCTGCCGGATTTGCTACCCCGCTGTCGCGGCGACCGGCTCCGGCGCTGTCGCGGGCTCCCACGCCGGCCCGTCCCACGGTTCCACCTCGATCCCCAGCCGTTCCAGCAACGCCGCGCTCCATCGCGCCTCGAAGGCGATCGGGTCGACAGGGAAGGCCGGCCGGTGAGAATCGGATCCGGTGCTGACCAGCAAGCGCCGTTCATCTGCCCAGTCGCGGTAGCGCTGGACATCCGCGTCCTTGTATGAGCGATAGTGCGCTTCGACCCCGTCCACCGGCGCTTCCTGCCGCAGCTGGTCGAGCAATTCGGCCGTCAGGATACCGTTGCCCTCGTCGCGCCCCGGGTGGGCGACAATCGCAATTGCGCCGGCCTCATGAGCGGCGGCGATTGTGTCCCCGATTGGCACGTCTACGACGACTGGCTCGCCGAGCGAGCGGACGATGTTGTGTGCCTGGTACAGGTTGTGACCGTGTCCGGCGCGGATCATCGCTGTGAAGACGTGATGTGGCGTCAACGATAGTCCGCGGCTCATCTCGGCCAGCGCTGGTATGCGTCGTCCGTGGTGCTCGATCAGATCGGCCGCTCGCTGGGCGGTCGCGCGCAATTGCTCGCGCTGGAGCGCCATCAGATCGCGAAAGGCTGCCGCGCGGCTCGAGTCCAGGTCGATGCCGTAGATCAGCACGTGCACCTGCCGGCCGTTCCAGCGTGTCGTCACCTCGACCGCCGGGATCAGGATCATCCCCCGCTCGACAGCCTCGCGCTGCATTGCCGGAACCGAGTACATCGTGTCGTGGTCGGCAACGGCGATCACCCGGAAGCCGCGGTCCGCGAGATGCTGCGCCAGCGCCGGTGGATCCCAACCACCGTCCGACGCCCAGGTATGCATGTGAAGGTCGATCGAGTCGGTCGGGCGGAGAGTGATTCGTGGGGGCATGCTCGTCCAATCTGAGGCATCGGAGACAGGGTCGTGACCCTTGAGAATCAGTATACCCCCTGGCCTTTCGTGGCTCGATGGCACAATATGCGCGTAATCGACTGATGGAGGGAGGCCGGTGAATGGCCCGACGGGATGACCTGATCCGCTGGAGTGATGAGCGCCTGCGCGCATCGGCGTTCTCTGACGTCGCCGTCAACGGACTGCAAGTGGCTGGCCGCCGGGAGATCTCCCGGTTGGCTGTCGCCGTCAGCGCCTCGCAATTCACCCTTCTTCAGGCAGTCGACTGGGGCGCCGACGCGATTCTCGTTCATCATGGGCTGCTTTGGGGAAGCCGGAACGGACCGATCGACGGACCCTTCGCCGAGCGGCTACGGCTGCTGCTGGCCAACGATATCAGCCTGATCGCCTACCACCTTCCACTGGACGGCCACCCGGAGATCGGAAATTGCGCCCTGCTTGCGCACGCCGCTGGCTATGAGCCGGCCGGTCGCTTCGCGGTGGTCGGCAGTGAGCCACTCGGTGTTGTCGGAACGCGAACCGATCCGCAATCAGTCGGCCAGTTGCTGGAAACGATGGCGCGTGTCACCGAGCGGGAGCCGCTGGCGGTCGGCGCGGTCGGGAATCCGTCGGTGCTGGCTCGGGTTGGCTTCCTGACCGGTTCGGGCTACTCGGCGCTGGACGAAGCCGTCGCGGCTGGTTGCGCGGCGCTGGTCACCGGCGACATCCGCGAGACCACGATGGCCGAGGCGCGCGAGTTGGGAATTGTCGTTGTCGCGGCCGGCCACGAGGCGACCGAACGGCTCGGCGTTCAGGCGCTGGCCGGCGAGCTCGCCGATAATTTCGCGATCGAGGCACGCTTCATCGCTGACCCGAACCCGATCTAGCGATGATGACGGATCGAGCGCCGCGCGTTGAGTTGCGCGCGGTGACCCGCGAGACCCTCCGCCAGTGCATCCGGCTGCAGGTTGCATCGACGCAGGCAGGTTTCGTCGCTTCGAACGTCTTCTCGCTCGCCGAGGCGGCGGTTACCCCCGACACCTGGCCGTTGGCCGTCTACGCCGGAGATGAGATGGTCGGGTTTGTCATGTACAGCCGAGATCCGGAGACGGGTAGATACTGGATCATGCGGCTGATGGTTGACGCCGGGCAGCAGGGTCGTGGATTTGGTCGGGCCACGGTGGTGGCAGCGGTCGAACTGATCCGCGAGCGGCACGGCTGCCGCGAGATCATTCTCGGCGTCACCGAAGGCAACAAGGTTGCGGAGCGCCTGTACGAGAGTGTCGGGTTTCATCGGACCGGAGAGATCGACGCTGGGGAGGCGATCATGCGCCTTGACCTCGAGCAAGCAACAACGGAGAGGCAGGATTGAGATGGACCAGACCACGTCAGACCTGTTCAAGGCCTACGATATTCGTGGGGTTGTGCCAGCGGAGCTGACGCCGGAGATCGCCTACCGGATCGGCCGCGCGCTCGTGACCTACCTCGGTGTGGACCATGTCTGTGTCGGGCGCGACATGCGCGTCTCCGGCCCGATGCTTGCCGCGGCGTTGATCAACGGCATCCGCGACCAGGGCGCCGATGTGACGGACATCGGTCTCATCTCGACCGATGGCCTCTATTTCGCCGTCGGCAAGTACGGCTTCCCGGCCGGCGTGATGGTTACTGCATCCCATAACCCCGCCGAATACAACGGATTCAAGCTCTGCCGCGAGGAAGCGCGCCCGCTCTCGATGGATCAGGGCATTGGCGAGATTCGCGACCTCGTCCTGGCCGGCGAGTTTGGCGATCCCGGTCGCCATGGCGACCTGAATGAGCGTGACGTTACCGAGGCGTTTGTCGCGCACGCATTGTCGATGATCGATGTCTCCGCCGTCCGGCCGATGCGGATTGCCATCGACGCCGGCAATGGCATGGCCGGCAAGGTGCTGCCGCTCGTTTTCGAACACCTGCCCGGCGAGCTCACCCCGCTCTTCTTCGAGCTGGACGGCGCCTTCCCGAATCATGAGGCCAACCCGATCGAGCCGGAGAATACCCGCGATCTGCGCGCCGCCGTCGTCGCGCACGGCCTCGATATGGGCATCGCGTTCGATGGAGACGCGGATCGCATGTTTCTGATCGACGATCGTGGCGAGTTTGTCGGCGGCGACATGGTGACCGCGATTGTGGCCCAGCGCATGCTGCGCAAGTACCCCGGCTCGGCCATCGTCTACAACCTCATCTGCTCGCGAACTGTCCCCGAGCTGATCGAGCGCGAGGGTGGGCGACCGATCCGCTCGCGTGTCGGCCACTCGTTCATCAAGGCGCTCATGCGCGGGGAAGATGCCGTCTTCGGCGGCGAGCATTCCGGACACTTCTATTTCCGCGATAACTGGTACGCCGATTCGGGCCTGATCGCCTTCCTGACCGTCCTCGAGCTCCTCTCGAACGAGGGCATGTCGGTCAGCGAATACCTTGCGCCGATCGACACACGGTTCCGGTCCGGCGAGATCAACTCCGAAGTCGCCGACGTGGCCGGCACAATCGAGCGCGTTCGCGCCGCGTTCTCTGACGCCGAGATGGACGAGCTGGATGGTCTGACGGTGAGCTACCCGACGTGGTGGTTCAACCTGCGCGCGTCCAACACCCAGCCGCTGCTGCGCTTGAACGTCGAGGCGGACACGCATCGCCAGCTCGATGATCGTGCCGCCGATGTCCTCGCCATCATTCGCGGGCAGGCCTGATGTCACTAGCGGCGACTGAATGGACCGTCGTCAAGCTGCGACCGGACGGCAGCGTGGCAACCCGCTACCAGGCCACCGACATCGAAGCCCCGGCCGGCTGGGTCGCTGCTCGCGCAGTCTGGACGTTCGGGACGGTCGATATCGGCTACTACACGTTCGAGCGGGGCGACGTGCTCTACGAGTATTTCTCGACGGTGCGTCCTTTCAACCTGTTCGCCAACTATCGCCCGGATGGCCGCCTGGTGGGCTGGTATTGCAACGTCACTCACCCGACCAGCGTCTCCGACGGCGTCATCACCTGGCACGACCTCTGGGTTGATGTCCTCGTTCTGCCGGGTGGCGCGATCGCTGTCGTTGACCTTGACGAGCTGGAAGCGTCCGGCATCGCCGCCAGCGACCCGGATCTTCATCGAATGATCCTCGATGCTCGCGATGAGCTGGTTGCGCTCGCGGAGAGCCGCGACTATCCGTTCTCGGCTGAACGTCATACTGGAGACACGAATGATTGATATTGACGAGCGTATCGGTATCCCCGAGAGCGCGATCTGCCTGTTCGCTCATCCCGATGACCCGGACTTTATCTGTGGCGGAACGCTGGCTCGCTGGGCCGACGGCGGCTGCCGAATCACCTATGTGCTGATGACCGATGGCCGCGCCGGCGTCCAGGGGCTCGGTGATACTCCGATCTCCGACGCCGACCTCGTTGCCATGCGCCAACGAGAGCAGCGCGAGGCAGCAGCGATCATCGGCGCACACGACGTTGTCTTCTTCGACCATCGCGATGGAGAGCTTATCCATACGCTCGAGCTGCGCCGGCAGCTCGTCCGCGAGATTCGCCGTGCTCGCCCGCAGGCAGCGATTCTCTTCGACCCTCAGCGGCGGGTGATGCCCGGCTACGTTCAGCACCCCGACCATTGGACCAGCGGCGAGGCGGCATTGGCGGCGCTCTTTCCGCTATCCGGCAATCGCCGCACATTCGTCGAGCTGGCCGACGAGGGGCTTACTCCCCACCAGGTCCAGGACATCTATCTGGTCAGCGCCATGTCCCCGAACCTGCGGATCGATATCACCGACGTCATCGAACGTAAGCTGCGCGCGATGAGCTGTCATCGATCCCAGGTCGGCGATCCCGAGACGCTCGGGGATCGGATGAGAGGGATGTCTCGTCAGGCGGCCGGCGCGTCCGGCATGGAATACGCCGAGCAGTTCCACTTCCTTCGCTTCGGCGCTCGTGACCTCGCGCTGGATGCGCTTGTCTGACGTGGCGCTCCGCGTTGCGTTCGATATGCGTCTGGCCGGCTACCGGGCCGGTGGCATCGCCCGTTATTCGACGGATCTCGCCGCGGCCCTTCGTCGCCAGCCCGACATTGACCTGGTCCCGCTCCGTGCGGTCCGCGACTCGGTGGCGGATCCGTCATCGGCTCGTTTCCGCACCCCGCCACATCATCGTCTGGAGCGCTACGCCGTCCCGGTCGAGCTGATGCTGCGTCGCGTCCGGCCGGATATCTACCATGCCGTCGATCTCATCGCGCCGATCCTGCCGGGCATTCCAGCCGTCGCGACCGTCTATGACCTGGCGTTCCTGCGGTGGCCGGAGGATCTTGCTGCCGACGCCCTCGCCTACTACCGCCAGCTTGGTCGCTCGGCTCGCTGGACCCGCGAGTGGATCGTGCCATCTGCCTGGACTGCAGCCGATCTGGTCGAGCGCTATGCGATCGATCCTGCCCGTGTAACTGTCATCCCTCTGGGGGTGACAATGGGAATCGACGACCAGCCCGCGCTCCCGCGCTCATCGCGCGGCGATTATGTCCTGGCAGTCGGCACCGTCGAGCCTCGCAAACGCTATGACTTGTTGCTCGATGCGCTCCAGCTCGTCGACCCGACTATTCGGCTCATTGTTGCCGGCCACCCTGGTTGGCGTAGTGACGACACCCAGACCCGGCTGCAAGCCGCGACGGCCTCGGGCCGCGTCGAGTGGCTCGTCGGGCCGTCCGACGCAGATGTATGGAGGCTCTACCGCGAGGCTATAGCGGTCGTCCTGCCCAGCAGAGTGGAGGGGTTCGGGTTGGCCGCGCTGGAAGGAATGGCCGTCGGGACGCCGGTCATTTCTTCGGGAGGTGGCGCGCTCCCGGAGGTTACCGGCGCAGTGGCGATCGAGGTCATTGATGGCGACCCCGGTGAGTGGGCCGCGGCGATCGAGCGTGTTGCAGGCGATGCCGAGCTATGGCGTTCGCTCTCGGCTGGCGGGGTTACCCGGGCAAAGCAGTTCGACTGGGACGACGCGGCTGCGCGGACTGTGGCTGTATATCAGCGCGCGGTTGGGCACTGACGGTATACTGCCGGCCATTCGATTGGCAACGGTCCTCGTCCGCGAGGCGTCACCTGGCCCGCTGGCGAGAAGTTCGGAGGAGAGACTCGACGATGGTAGCCGCCGAGCGACAGAGTGCGACGGGCGGAGCCCCGACCACTACCCTCCACGTTGTCGTGAACCCGATGGCCGGCAATGGTCGCGCTGGCCGTCGCTGGCCGGAATATGCGAAACACCTCCGCGCCGCCGGTTATGACTTCAAGGCCTATCTGACGACCGGCGCCGGCGAAGCCACCGATATCGCCCGTCGCCTCGCGCGACACGATGTGCCGATCCTCGTCTGTGTCGGCGGAGATGGCACCATGAACGAGGTCGTCAACGGCCTCATCGATGCCGACCGTCCGGTCAGCGAGCACACACGGCTACTCGTGATCCCGTGTGGCACCGGCCACGATCTCAGCCGGTCACTCGGCGTGCGAAGTGTTGAGGACGCCATCCGGGCGCTACGCGATGACTGTGTTGCGACGATCGACGTCGGACGAATCAGCTATCTGGACACGCAGACCGGTCAGCTCACATCCCGCTACTTCGCCAACGTCGCCGACGCCGGCCTCGGTGGCGCGACCGCTCTGCGAATCAATCGCACATCGAAGCGGTTTGGTGGCCTGGTCTCCTATATGTCCAGCGCCGTCCGGTCGGTTGCTTCTTTCGAGCCCGTCACGGTGGATGTAACCGCTGATGGCGAGACGGTTTTCGACGGGCGAGCCAACATGGTGGTGTTCGCCAACGGCGCCCATTTTGCCGGGGGCATGCACGTGGCCCCGATGGCGTCGCTCTGCGATGGCCGGCTCGAGGTCTTCGTCCTCGAGGACGTCGGTCGGCGGGCATTGATCACCGACATCATGCCGCGCGTCTATCGCGGCTCGCATGTCGGCCGGCCTGGCGTCCGCCACCTGTCGGCAACCCGCGCGACCGTGCGTTGCGACGAAGGGATGCTGATCGAGATGGATGGCGAGCAGATCGGCCAGACACCGATCGAGGTCGTGGTAGTTCCTCGTGCCCTGCGGGTGTTCGGGCTTCCCGAGACTCTCCAACTATTCGGCGGTTGCACCGATCCAAGCCAATAGGTCATAGTTGTTGGGTGCACGGTTGATACGATCGTTATCAGCCTACCCGCCGGATTTGCCGGCATCCGTCGCCCTCGAACCGTTGGGCAGCCTCAGATCAGGTGGTGGTTTGCATGATATCCAGTTCAACCGATTCCGGGAAAGCACTGCAGGATACCGCAGCAACCCAGGCGGCTTCTGCAAATGGGCATCTTACCTTTACGCTCAATGGCGTCGCCCGAACCCAGCGCCAGCAGTGGGTGCGCGACGGTCTCGTCGCCGAGATGCTCCGCCGCGGGCATATTCAGCTCCCTGCTGCGACCGATGACGTCGGGTTGATCATCAACTTCACCGACTACGACGCGCCGAAGCCCTTTCGCCGCAAGGCGCAGGGCACGTTCGTCACCAGTATTCTCGAGACAAACGAACAACCGGCCGACATCTTTCGTGCCTTTTACCCAGTCCTCATCCATGCCCTCTCGAATCTTGGCATCATCATGGTCGTGCGCGGAGACGAAGTCGACGCTCACTTTATGACGATGGAGCAGGGCCACTACGTCGTCTCATGGGATCCTTCGCGCTCCGAGGCGGATTTCTTCGCTGCCATCTATAACCGGCTCGCCCCATTGGCGACATCCCAGCTCGTTATCAACAACGACTACATCCCCGACCTGCCCGAGGAGCTATGGGACGGCGACGAAATCACGCGCCAGGTGACCTGGGCCGGCGAGCAGCTCGGCAAGCTCAACCTGCTCCCCGCCCCATGGCCGATTCAGGATCTGCTCTCCGAACGCGACCTCCGGCATGTGATGCGTCTCTTTGGCATCGGCGGTCTGTCGTACGGCAACCTCTCAGCCCGCCGCGACGCGTTGACCTTCTGGATGAGCGCGAGTGGCGTCGACAAGTCCAAGCTCTATGAGGTCGGGCGCGATATTCTGCTCGTCACAGACTACGTCCCCGAGCGTAATGCGATGGTCCTGAGCGTCTCGCCAAAGGTCAAGCCCCGGCGCGTCTCGGTCGATGCGATCGAGCACTTCATGGTCTATCGCGAGCATCCCGATGTCGGCGCGATCGTCCATATCCACGCCTGGATGGAAGATATTTTCTCGACCGAGATCAACTACCCATGCGGCACGCGCGAGTTGGCAGTCGCCGTCTCGGATCTCATTCGGGCGGCCCCGGATCCGTCGCGGGCGGTCGTCGGGCTCAAGAATCACGGGCTGACGATCACCGGTCGCTCGTTGCCGGAGATCTTCGAGCGTATCGACGGCAAGATCCTCGCTCAGGTGCCGATGAGCTAGTCCGCCGCGTGGCGGGGGAAGAGGCTACCGTTGGCGCGACCACGCATCACGGTTGGCATGCACCTGCCGCCGAAACCCCCTGTTGTCACCCTGCGCGCGTTGGCCTATGCGTCCCGCCTGATGCGGTTGGAATCGCTCACCGTCTGGGATCACGTTCAGGATCTTTTCCCGCAGTCGCTGTGGGATGAGGATTTCACGTGGCTTGCGCGCCTGAGCAAGTCTCCCCACGAGATGCTTGACTACCAGGTCACGCTTGGCTACCTCGCTGCTCACGCCGGCCGGCTTCGGCTTGGTGTCGGTGTCACTGAGGCGATCCGCCGTCATCCGGTTCTGATTGCCCAGTCAATGGCCACCCTCGCCCATGTCAGCCGCCGCGCTCCGATCCTGGGCATCGGCACCGGCGAGCGAGAGAATGTCGAGCCCTACGGCCTCTCGATGTCCTGGTCGGTCAGCCGGCTGGAGGAAGCGCTTCAGATCATCCGTCTGTGCTGGACATCCGCGGGTCCGGTCGATTTCGATGGCCGCTTCTACACGTTGACGCAGGCCGCGCTCGATTTGCAGCCTCCGCCCAAGCGTGTCCCGCGAATCTGGGTTGCAGCCCACGGCCCGCGCATGCTTGACCTGACCGGCAGATATGGGGATGGTTGGCTGCCGGTGCTCGTCACCGACCCGGACGATTACGCTGCCCGCTTGGCGACAATCCGGGCCGCCGCACAGACGGCCGGCCGCGACCCAGCCGCGATCCTGCCTGCGATGCAGGCATACGTCGTCGCGGCGCCGACGGAGCGCGAGGCCCGCGAGATGCTTGGCGCGCCGCCCATCCGCTTTATTGCCGTCCTCGCCCCGGCCGAGATGTGGCGACGTCATGGCGTCGCCCACCCGTTTGGTGATGACTTCAGGGGCTTCTTTGATTACGTCCCCAGCGAGCACACACGTGAACAGCTTCTCGACGCGATGGCCCGTGTTCCGGTCGATGCGCTCGCCGAGGTGCTGATGTGGGGCACACCCGCACAGGTCGCTGCTCGTATCCGCGCCTTCGGCGAGGCCGGGCTACGCCACGCCAATCTCGAGCTGGCCTCCGCGGCCGTCTCACCCCGTGCCGCCGCAAACAGCCTCCGCGCCATCTGGCAGATCCGCCGACTCGTGAATGCGCGCTGAGCCGGCCATGTATAGTCCGCTCCGCAGACGGTAGCCAGAAGCAGCGAGGTGCGCCATCGACGACCAGCCGGAACCCTGGATCGAACGCGAGCACGTAGGCGAGTCGTTCGACAGCGTCGATCTCTACCGCGCCGTCATGCAGGGCTGTCGCTTCTCTGGCTGCTCGTTCCGCAGCGTCGACCTCGATGAGGCCGTCACCGACCACTGTCTCTTTGACTCCTGCGATTTCTCCGGGGCGCGGCTGAACGGCTCCCGTCATGACGGCAGTGCCTTCCTCAACTGTCGCTTCTCCCTCGCTAACCTGACCGACGCGCGCTTCGAACAGTGCAAGATGACCGGCTCGTCGTTTGCCGAAGCGCGATTCATGACGGTCGCGATTGTCGGCGGCGACTGGTCGTTCGTCATCTTCGCCGGCCACGACTTGCGCCGTATCGACCTGCATGATGTCCGGCTCACCGACGCAAATCTGGAGGACTGTAATCTCGAGCGCGCCAACTTCCGCGGCAGCGATCTCACCAATGCCAGCTTGCTGCGCGCCCGGTTACGCGGCGCAGATCTCCGCGGCGCTCGCCTTGACGGCGTCGATCTGTCGCTTCTCAACCTGCGCGGTGTCCGGCTCGATCTCGACCATGCGGTATTGCTGGCCCGCTCTCTTGGCGCGGTGATCGATCTCGAAGCCTGATATCGTAGACGCAAGTAATACGCGCGAGGAGCATTGATGCTCCGGTTCATCGACCCTGTCTCGATTGCGGAGGTGCTGGATCGAACGTAGTACGCCCGCGCAACGACGAGTAATTGCGCACGATGCGCCGCGCTGGATCATCTCCGGCCCGCCGCGATCTGGCGTGTCCACCGTGGTCTTCAGTCGTGCCGAGGTTGCGCTTCGGCGCGATTCGGCTGCGCAAGCGTTGATGCTGGTCGTCGATCGTCGGGCCGAGCGCCCCGCCGCGCGCCTCGTCCCTCCCGACGTGTTCGGCCAGGTTCGACTGGAGAGTTACCTGACCTTCGCGCAGCGGCTTGTGTCCACCTGGTGGACGCTCGTCGCCGAGCAGTTTGGGCTAGCAGGAGAGACGCCGGAGTTCCTGCCTTTCGATGTTACCCAGTACGCCTGCCGTCAGGAGTACCGTCGCGATCCCGGCGCGCTGGCACGGGTCACGATTCGCGAGCCGCGATTGATCGTCCAGCTTATCGACAACATGAACCTCGCCGCTGCCCACGGCCTCGCGCTCGATGAGGCGTGGACGCGGGTCGCCGCCGGGCTGCAGCTACCGTTCGAGGATGACGTGATCCAGTCCGGCTACCGTGTCACTCATCGCCTCCGCGAGCGATGCCTGCAGGTCGGCGTCTTGCCATTCGACCTTCAGGTCGAAGCGGCCGTCTGGCTGCTCGGGCAGCAGCCGGTTGTCGACTCACTCGTCGCCGAATACCGTGTCCTCGCTATCGACGGACTGGATGAAATGGTTCCAGCGCTCGCCTCGGCGCTCTGCAGCCTCGCTGCGAGTGTCGAGCGCGTGACGGTCGGATATTCCACCGATGGGGGCCTTCGCTGGATGCTCGGCGCGTCCACCACGCACGCGAGCACAGTCTGCGCGAAGCTCGTAGGTGGCGGGGCCGGCGAGTTCCGCCATCTGCGCTTGCGGGACGATCACCTCCCCGACGCGCCGCGGCGCGCTGCGGCCGGCCAGCTTGCTCGTCTCGGCGGCGGCCCACTTGC
>CALMXF010000341.1 GCA_937870985.1 uncultured Chloroflexota bacterium | reverse complement strand
GTCTGGATCATTTCGGTGGGATCGCTCCGCTGGCGACGGGCCAGCGCGACCCACTCGGAGTCGCCATCGCCAACGCGCGTGAACCATCGGGCTGCGGCGCGCTGGTCGCCCGCGCGTCGGTAGAGCTCGCCGATGAGGTACGTATACATCTCGCGGTCGTCATCGGCGATATCGTCCGCGGATAGCATTCGCTCGAACCGGGCAGCGGCATAGCGCCGATACTGGCGCTCACGGTCCGCGAGATCGCCCACCGCCAACGGCTGCGCTTCATTCATCGCGTCGTCTTCCATCGGCGGTTGGGTGTCGGCGACGGTGTCGTGAGACGGGCGCGGCAGGCCGCCGACCCGCGCGGCCTCATCCATTGCGCGCATGTCCTGACAACACCAGGCGGCGTTGAGGTAGTGCCAGGCGATGTCCTCGTCGGGCGCGCCGCTCCACTCTGTCACCCAGGCCGCCAGCTCCCACCGCCGCGCCGCGTCGATCTTTCCGCGCTGGACGAGCGGGGTGATCGAGGAGCGGATTCGAGCGGTCAACTCCGCGTCGATCCTGACGCTGGGCACGACATGCCCCACCGACAGGAACTGGTCGCTCTCTCCGCTGTATCCGCAGGTTGGGCAGGTGTGGACGATGAACTCCTGGGGTTGGAACCCCGCGGCCAGCGTCCTCAGATCGGTCGTCCGCATCCCCAGTGTGTTGGTGCTCGTGAGCACTTGTGCAGCGAATGTCGTTGCGCAGACGGGGCAGTTCAGCTCGCGTGGCTCGATAGTCGTCATCATTCCAGTCCTCTTCGAGTGCGCAGACGCTCGGGCTGGTGCATGGCGGGATCGATTGCGGCGGTCTGCATCGACGGCATCAAGTGTACTGTCAGGCGGCACTTCCCGCACTCCGTTCGACGTGAAACAATGTCCGCTATACTGCGCTCATCTTCTGCGGGTGAACGAGAGGTGTGGGCGGGATGACGGAAGTTCCTGCGCGCGCATGGCTGGCGATGAAGGAGCTCCCCGAAGAGGAGCGCCCGCGTGAGAAGTTGCGCTTGCGTGGCCCTGGCGCGCTCTCGAACGCCGAGCTGGTGGCGATTCTGCTGAACACAGGCACGAAGGGCGAGCCGGTGACGACCCTGGCCCAACGAATCATCGCCGAGAGTGGCAGCCTGCGCGGGTTGATGAGGCGCGACCTGGACTCGCTGCTGCAGGTGAGGGGACTGGGGCCGGCCAAGGCGATCAAGCTGCTGGCAACGATCGAGCTCGGCAAACGCATCGCACAGATCACGCCCGAGGAGCGCGCGCAGGTTCGCGGCCCCGAGGATCTCGCGATTCTGTTCCAGCCCGCGATGACGGCGTTGGAGCACGAGGAGCTTCGGGTCGCCGTCCTCGATACGAAACACCGTGTCGAACGCATTACGACCGTCTATCAGGGAAGCGTCAACAGCGCCCAGGTCCGGGTCGCCGAGGTGTTTCGGGAGGCCATCCGAGCGAACTGCCCAGCCATCGCGATCGCTCACAACCACCCCAGTGGCGACCCGACTCCGTCTGCGGCGGATATCAGCCTGACCGCCGAGCTGGCTCGCGCCGCGTCCCTCCTCGATATCGACCTCATCGACCACCTGATCGTCGGGGACGGCCGATGGGTCTCATTGCGGCGTCTCGGGCTGGGGTTTCCGACCGGTGGCTGAGCCAGGAGTCGCCGGCCTCGTGATGTGATCCTCCTCCGCAGGACATGATGGACGGAGGATTGCGAGGAACAGTAACGGTCGATTCAGGGTTATCACCTGGAGAGGTAGATAGTGATGAGTGATTCCAGTCAGATGTGGGTGCTCGCAATTCTGGTCGTGTTCATGGTCGGAGGGCTGCTCTGGTTGCTCCTGGCGCGTATGCGCCAGATTGCGCCGAAGACCACTGCGTCGATGTGGCCAATGCCAGCGATGGACGAAGCTGGCATGGTGCGTCTGGCCGGCCGCGCTCCAGTGCTCTCGGCAGTGGATGTGACGCTGTCGCGTGGGCCCTACGGGCTGGTGCCGCTGGACGGTGATGTGGCGGCCTCCACGCGCGCGGGGATCGATGCGGCGTTGGCCGCTGGTGGGTCGTCGCTCGACGGACTCGTCGACGACGCAGGATCGGCGACGGTTGGTTCCGAGCTGTCTGACACTACCTGGACAACCAGGCCGGCATGAGGTCTCCGTGAGTCAATATTTCCGCCGCGGCTCTGGTAAGGGGCGTTATAGTGGATACGAGATGATCGCGCGGCGATGATGACGCGGGATAGACCCTGAAGGGAGACGCCGATGGACTTCCGGCTCACCGACGAGCAGCAGGCCGCGCGTGATCTGGCGCGCGAGTTCGCGGAACGTGAGATCGTGCCGGTCGCTGCCGAGTACGACCTGCAACACAAGTTCCCCCGCGACATCATCGACAAGGCCCAGCAGGCGGGGTTGACCTCGCTCACCGTGCCGGAGGAATACGGCGGCGCGGGCGCGACGCTCTCCACGCTGGCTATCGCATCCGAGCAATTCGGCTGGGGCTGCGCCGGGATCGCGACATCGCTCGGCATCAACACCCTGACATCAGATCCGATTCTGATTGCGGGGAGTCACGAGCAGAAGCGCGAGTATCTCGGGCGAATGGCGAGCGGGACGCTTGGAGCGTATGCGCTGACCGAGCCGGCCGCCGGCTCGGACGTTGCATCGCTGGCAACTCGCGCGCGCCGGGTCGGCGATGACTATGTCCTGAACGGCAGCAAGATCTGGATCTCTAACGCGCCGCATGCCGAGTTCTTCGTCGTCTTCGCCAAGACCGATCCGGATGCCGGCCGCAACGGGATCAGCGCATTCATCGTCGAGCGTGACACGCCCGGGGTCGATGTCGGCAACCCGTTGCCGAAGCTCGGCCAGCGAGCGTCGCATGCTTCAGAGATCTTCTTCAACGATGTCGCGGTGCCAGCCGCGAATCGGCTCGGTAACGAGGGCGACGGCTTTCTGATCGCGATGGGCGTCTTCGATCGTTCCCGACCGATGATCTCGGCCATCGCCGTCGGCGTGATTCAGCGCTGCCTCGATGAGTCACTGACCTGGGCGATGGAGCGGGTGACGATGGGTCAGCCGATCATCAGGCACCAACTGGTTGCTGCCAAAATTGCAGAGATGGGAATGCGGGCCGAAGCGGCGCGTCTGCTGACCTACCAGGCATCGTCGCTCTACGACGCCGGCGAGCGAAATACCCTCGCCGCCTCGTATGCCAAGGCGTTCTCGGCTGATGGCGCGATGTGGGCCGCCACCGAAGCGATCCAGATCTTTGGCGGCAGTGGATATTCCGAGGAGTTCCCAGTCGCCAAGCTGTTCCGCGACGCGAAGCTGCTGCAAATCTACGAGGGCACCAGCGAGATCCAGCGAGTGATCATGGCGCGCGAGCTCGTGCGCGAACGCGGCCGAAGCGCCCCGGCGCGCCGTTAACCGGGGCGCGTATCTCGACTTCCCGGCGTGGCGCGTGCCGTATCGTGCGGGCATCCATCAACGCAACCGGTCGTCGGTGAGAGCAGGTCGAAGCAAGGCAGACACCTACCTGACCCCACCGAACAGTCCAAGATAATCCGGCGTCAGGTCGCGCGTTGGCGCGAGTGGAGAGGAGTCTGGCAATGCGGATCAGGTCCATCGGCGTCGTCGGAGCGGGCACGATGGGCAGCGGGATCGCCGCGCTGGCAGCGTCGGCCGGCATCCCTGTCGTCCTCCTTGATATACCCGGCGAGCGGGATCGCAACGAGCCGGCCAAACGTGGGCTCCAGCGTGCGCTCAAGGCGCGGCCACCCGCGTTCATGGATCCGAAACGCGCTGGGCTGATTGCGGTCGGCAACTTCGAAGATGACCTGGATCTGCTTGCGCGCTGCGACTGGGTGATCGAGGCCGTCATTGAGGAGCTCGGCCCCAAACGCGCGCTGTTCGATCGGCTGACGCCAATCCTCGCGCCGGGCACGATCGTCTCGTCGAATACCTCCGGCATACCGATGCGTCTGCTCGTTGAGGGCCGTGACGAGGCGTTCCGGCGGCGCTTCCTGGGCGCGCACTTCTTCAACCCGCCGCGCTACCTGCATCTACTGGAAGTCATCCCCACCCCGGAGACCGATCCTGACGTCGTCGAGACGATCGAACAGTTCGCTACCCTCGTCCTCGGCAAGGGCGTTGTCCGGGCGAAGGATGTGCCGGGGTTCATCGGTAACCGGCTGGGCATCTACGGGATGATCCAGGCGATCAGATTGATGGAGCGTTTCGGCCTCACCATTGACGAGGTAGACGCGCTGACCGGAGAGCTGATCGGCAGACCGCGTTCGGCCACCTTCCGCACGGCCGATCTCTCGGGTCTGGATATTCTCAAGCACGTCGCGGACGGCCTCTCTGAGGCAACCGGGAACGACTACCGCCTCCCCGTCTGGGTCGAGGATCTGGTCGCGCGGGGCAGCCTCGGCGAGAAGACCGGCGTCGGCTTCTACCGGCGCGAAGGCCGGGACATTCTGACGCTCGATCCGGCCACGATGGAGTATCACCCCCGGGCCGAGACCCGCTCGCCCGAGCTCGGCGCGCTTTCCCGCCGGCCACTCCAGGAACGCCTCCGTCAGTCGCTGGATCTACCTGGGCCGCACGGCGAGTTTCTGCGGACTCTGTTCCTGACGACCGCTCACGAGACACTGACCCTGGCGCCCGATCTGGCGTGGGACATCCCGTCGATAGACCGTGCGCTGGAGTGGGGCTTTGGCTGGGAACTGGGACCGTTTCGGCAGATGGATGCCGTCGGTCTGGCGGTAGTCCGCGCTGGCCTCGGAGATGCTGGATTGGACGAGCCAGACTTGCTGCGCTCGGCGGGAGATGGCTTCTACGCCAGTGAGGGCGGCCGGGAGACCTACCGCGGCTTCGATGGCGCGCCGGCCCCGTTGCCGGAGCGCCCGTGCCATGCCGGGGGAAAATCGAAGTTACTCAGGGATGGCTTGCAGCTCGAAGCCGGCTTTCAGGAGCGGGCTCATCGGCACGCCCAGCGGGTCGAACCATTTCGCGTAGATCTTGCTGATCTCGCCGGACCTGTAGAGGCGGGCCACCGCGCGGTTCACGGCCAAGCGGAAGTCGCTGTCGTTGCGGCGGAGCATGACGCCGTAAGGATCGTACGTCAGGAACCGGCCGACGACCTCCAGGTCCTTCTTCTTGGCCGATTTCGACAGCAGTCCGAAGAGCACGATGTCATCGGTCGCGAACGCATCCGCCTTCTTGGCTTCGAGCGTCGCGATGCCCTCGGCGTAATCCTTCACGACGACAAGCTTGCCGCCCTTGACTTGACCACCGTCGATGAGCGCTTTCACCGCCTTCTCGTTGGTCGATCCGCCGACGACCGCAATCGATTTGCCGGCGAAATTCTCGATTTCCTTGGCCTTGTTGGCTTTCCAGGTCAGCAGGCGGGTTCCCGTCGTGAAGTACGTCGCCGAGAAGTCGACCTGTTGCTGGCGGGCGAGCGTGTTGGTGGTCGAGCCGCATTCGACATCGACGACGCCTTCGATGACCATGGGGATGCGTGTCTGTGCGGTGACGACGGCATACTTCACCGCGAGGTCCGGCTTCTTCAGAACGGCCTTCACTTCGTCGGCGATCTTCAGGCAGAGTTCAACCGCATAGCCGGTTGGCTGCTTGTTGGCGTCGAGGAACGAGAACGGCGTCGAAGCGTCGCGGTGGCCGATGGTGATGGCACCGGCCTCATTGATCTTCTTCAGGGTACCGGTGAGTTCCTGGGCATTTGCAGTAGCGGCACCAAGCGCAAGACCCGTTGCAGCGATTGCAAATAAAGACGCTGAAAATTTTAGCATTTTCCGTCTCCTCCGCTTTAGTCTTGTGAGTATACGTTAGCGTTGGAGGCCCTTTTCTGCGTTGATGGGTATCAAGCAACCGGCGGCTGTGACCTGGCCGTCCGCAGCTGTGGTGCTTGACGGTCGCCCGTTGACGCCCGCGTTGCCACCCGCTCAATCTCGCGTCGGTCCAGCGCCGGCTGGCGCAATGGAGCCAGTTGCTCGACGGCATCGCCACGGGCGGCAACCTCGACATCGGCGGCACGGGGTCAGGCACATTGTCGGTGTTGGGAGGCGCCCGATTCACCTATGGCGACACCGGCCCGGGCTGCCAGCTGAACTGCCGCATCTTCATCGGCAACGG
>CALMXF010000340.1 GCA_937870985.1 uncultured Chloroflexota bacterium | reverse complement strand
CCGATCGCCGCCGCGCCGGGGCCGGCGTTTGCCGCCGCCAACGTTGCCGCCTCAAACGAGTCACTCAGCCGGCTGAACAGGTAGAGCGCCGTCGCGACGGCGTCGGAGAGCGATCCATCGCGATTCAGAGTGTGGACACCCTGTTCGATTTCAGCGGGATCGTTGCCCGATAGCCGATCGGCGGCACGCAGCCGGCTGGCGATGTCATCCTCGTCAATGAATGCCAGAACCTCGGCGATGAGCCGCTCTGGCGTCGTCTCGCGACGAACGATGACCTGTACCGCCCAGGCCATCGCCAGCGCGCCGCTGGTCGCCAGAGGATCGGCGTGCGTGATGAGCGTCGCGCGCGTCACTTCGCGGACGAAGAGCTCGACATTGAGGTGGCCAAGCGAGTGGACGAGGGCGACCGGGCTGATACGCGCGGCCGGCCCCGGGCTGGTTCGCCCGGCATCGCTCAACCCGGCCTGAAACTCTCCGGACTCCATGGCCAGCTCCAGCGCCGCGCGGGTAACTGGGTCGACGAGGTGACCGTGCTCGCTACGCAGCACCTGTGCGAACCGGTAGCCGGCTGTGGTCGGGTCGACGAATCCGCCGCTGCCGATCGCGCTCTCCGCCAGGCAGAGGGCCAGCTCCGTATGCGCGCTGAACTGGCCGGCCTCGACAATTGTCGCCCCGGCAGCGTCACGCACTGGCTGGTAGCCCGTCACTGGTCGTCTGGCGAGCGGTGATTCGCCAACCAGCCCGAGAGCATCGCCAATGGCCATGCCAACCAGGGCCCCGATAATCCGGTCGTTCATTGCCGGCGCTTTCGCCTCGTCTGCCATTGCTCGCTGTGCCTCCTCGTTGCTGTGTCCGTCGGAGACTGTAGGCAGCCTGGCGAGATCGTGTCAAGCAGGTCCCACGTCCCTGACCGCCGATATGGCACCATCCCATCAACATGGCTCACGTATCACGATGGGAGGATCAGATGGCAGATCTCAGCGACAGGCAGGGATTTTCGACGCGGGCAATCCACGCTGGCGAGCACCACGACTCCGCAACCGGGGCGCACAACACGCCGATCTATCAGACCGCGACGTACGTGTTCGATTCGCTGGACCAGAAGGCCGAGATCATGGCCGGCGAGCGCGAGGGGTACGTCTACACTCGTGGCGGTAACCCGACGACGGCCGCCTTCGAGCACAAGATGGCCGTTCTCGAAGGGGCCGAGGCGGCTGTCGCGGCAGCCTCCGGCATGGGGGTGATCGCCGGCGCGTTCAATGCCTTTGCGCGGGCCGGCGACCATATCGTCGCCTCGGACGACGTCTATCACTGGGCGGAGATCTTTCTCTCCGAGGAGGCGCCGGCCTTCGGCGTCGAGGTCACACGAGTCGACATCACCGACCTGGACGCTGTCCGCGCCGCGATGCGACCAAATACCAGGATCCTCTATACCGAATTTCTGGCTAACCCGACGATTCGCATCGCCGATGTGCCGGCGCTCGGACAGATCGCCCGCGACGGCGGCGCGTTGCTGATCGTCGATAACACCTTCACCAGCCCATACCTCTTCCGCCCGCTCGAGCATGGAGCGCACCTCTCGCTGCACTCGGCGACGAAGTACATCAGTGGCCACGGCGACGCGCTGGCTGGTGTTATCGCCGGGACGAAGGAGCTCGTCGAGCCGATCAATCGCCAGGTTCAGGTCCTCGGGTCGCCGATCAGCCCGTTCAACTCATGGCTGCTGCTACGTGGCGTCAAGACACTGGAGCTCCGAATGGAGCGTCATTGCCAGAACGCCATGGAGGTTGCTCGGTTCCTGGAGCGCCAGCCCGAAGTCGAGCTGGTCAACTACGCCGGGCTGGAGTCGCATCCCGGCCACGAGCTGGCCAAGCGTCTGACCGGTGGCAGATATGGCGGCATGCTCTCGTTCCGCATGCGCGGTGGTATCGAGCAGGGGAACCGGTTCGCCGATAAGCTGCAACTCTGCGCCCACGCCGTCAGCCTTGGCGATGTCTTCACCCTGGTCTGGCCGCACCGCGACGATCTTGTCCGGGTCTCGGTCGGCTGCGAGAACGTGGACGACATCATCGCCGACTTCGAGCAAGCTCTCGAGGCGACGGCATCTCCGGCGGGCGACGATGCTTCCCCGCGGGCGCGTTTGATGCGAAAGTAACGGCAATCTGCAACGGGTCGATAGTCTGTCGGACTAGCCCGAATTCGGAAAGGATCAGAAGATGAGCGAATCACCAAAGGATCTCGTCCTTGCGAATCTGTCGTGGCCAGAGGTGGACGATATCCTCGATAAGGTCGAGATCGTCCTGCTGCCAGTCGGCTCCAACGAGCAGCACGGGCCGAACCTGTCGGTGAGCATGGATATTGCCGCGTCGTACGAATTCTGCCGACGGGCCAGTGAGATGGCCTACCCACGGCTGCTCGTCGCGCCGCCGATGCCGTGGGGCGTCTCGTTCCACCACATGAACTTTCCCGGAACCATCACGCTGTCCTCGGATACGTTCATTCAGGTCCTCGCCGAAGTCGTCTCATCGCTGCACGACCATGGTTTCGAGCGCTTCCTGATCGTCAACGGCCACGGTGGCAATATCCCGGCGATGAACATCGCGACCGTGCGGATCAAGGAAGAGATCGATCCGACCTTCATCGGCGCTTGCTCCTACTTCTCGTTTGCCGATCCAGGGCTGGCCGAGAAGCATGACAAGACCGGGATCACCGGGCATGCCTGCGAAATGGAGACCTCCGTCGCCATGGCGCTTGCGCCACAAGTGGTGAAGACGGACGCGCTTGCCGCTGGCGAGCTGACCGACCTGACCTACGAGTTCCGAAACACACTCGGGCGCTATGGTGTCAGCGTTCCCTACCGTTTTGATGAGTACACCCACAACGGCGCGCTGGGCGACGCGCGTCGCGCGACGCTGGAATACGGCAACGATATCGTCGACAGCGGGCTGCGCAACTTTGTTGCGTTTACCGAGGAGCTCGTCGCGTGGTCGCCGATCGCGGAGCTCGACTTCGAGTACGACGAGTACGACGAGGACGAGGAATAGGTGAGCGAATCACCCGGTCGCTGGCCGGCCGGCTTCCGGTCGGCGCTCATCGTCAGCATCGATGTCGACGGCGCCTACGGTGAGGCCAATCACCACGGGGCCAACGACTTCTTCTGGCGGTCACAGACCGAATACGATGTCGCGACCGGCGTCTGGCGGCTGATCCAGCTGCTGGACGACCGGTCGGTGGCCGGCACGTTCTGCTGGGTCGGCCGCTGCGTCGAGGATCGGCCGGACGCCGTCGCGCGCGCCCATGCGTCTGGCCACGAAAGCGCGATCCACTCCTGGGATCACCGCTACTACACGCCGATGTCGCTCGATGAACAGCTCGACGATATGCGCCGCACCATCGCGGCGATCGAAAACGTCACTGGTATTCGCCCTGTTGGACATAAGACCCCGGCCTGGCGCTACAACGACGATACGGCCCGCGCCGTCCAGCAGCTCGGGTTGACCTGGCAGATGGACATCGCCCGCGCCGATCTTCCCTGGGTCGAGCGGCCCGATCCAGTTGGTTCGCCAGTCGTCCAGCTCCCGCCGTCGCGCTTCTATGACGACTACACCTACTTCGTGGACTGGACGGTCAACCCCCGTCATGCGGCCGAGTTCTGGCGCGACGATCTCGACGTCCTGCGCGACGAGGGCAAGCTGCTCTGCCTGACGCTGCATCCGTGGGTCAGCGGCCGGCCCGGTCCTTCGCGGGCGCTTGCGAATCTGCTTGACTACGCGATCGATCTTGGTGACATCTGGATTGCCCGCGCCGATCAGGTGGCGCGCTGGTGGCTCGAGCGAGGAGGGGAGTAGCGAGATGGAGCGGACCACGGCAACATTCTGTACGCAGTGCGGGGCGCGACTGGAGCCGGGCGCTCGCTTCTGCCACAACTGCGGCGCAACGGTTGGGACGCTGCCGTCGCCCGCGCCGGTCGCCCCGGAGGCAGTGATGGATAGCGCGCCTGCAGCCGTGACGACACCTATGGCCCCGCCCGCACCGGTTGTCGGACAATCCTGGCCGGACTGGCAGCCCGCGGAGACCCCACTCGGGACTGGCAATTACGCGACGTTTGGCGAGCGTTTCGTCGCGATCATCATCGACTGGATCATCCTGGCGGTTGCATGGTGGGTCATCGGGATCGTTCTGGCGATTATCGTCTATATGGCCGGCGGCTCGACGGACGCGACTGATCTCGCAGTCGGCACGATCGTCGCGCTCACAGCGTTCGTCTCCCACTGGCTGTACTTCGCGCTCCAGGAGAGCTCGGAGCGACAGGCGACCGTGGGCAAGCGGGCGATGAAGATCGTTGTCACCGACGAGCACGGCCGGCGGCTGAGCTTCGCGCGCGCCACCGGCCGCTCCTTCGCCCGCCTGCTCTCGGGCGTGTTCTTCTACCTCGGCTACATCCTGGCCGCGTTCACCGCCCAAAAGCAGACGCTGCACGACCTCATTGCCGGGACGCTCGTGGTCAAGCGGTAAGCGCGATCGCGCTGCGCTAACTGCGCCTGCTCGACACACGCATCACTTGTGTATTGAATGCCAGCCTTGTAAAATACGGGACATCTGCTTACACGCAGTTTCATGTATAGACAGGAGGCGCGATGTTCTGCTCGAACTGTGGCGCGAAGATGGACGATGGCAGCCAGTTCTGTGCGTCCTGCGGACAAACGGTGGCGTCTACAGCGTCGAGTGCTTCGTCGCTGACGGCTTCACAATCCAGTGCGCCGCCTGTGTATCAGGCGTCGGCTGGCGCTGTCGCGTTGCCCGGTGTCGAATACGCCGGGTTTCTGAAACGGTTCGCGGCGATACTGATTGACGACGTTATCCTCGTGTTGGCAACAATCCTTCTCGTTGCAGTGAATGAGGATGCGGGCACCATGATCGCGATCGTCCTTTGGTGGCTATATTTCGCGCTCCAGGAGAGCTCCGAGCGCCAGGCGACAATCGGCAAGCGTGCCCTCGGGATCATTGTGACCGACCTGCAGGGCGAACGAGTGACGTTTGCCCGCGCCACCGGCCGGTTCTTTTCCAAGTATCTCTCGGGCGTCATCTTCAGTATCGGCTACATCATGGCGGCGTTCACGTCACGCAAGCAGGCGCTCCACGATCTGCTCGCGAGCACGCTGGTCGTCAACAAGTAGTGCCGAGGGGCAGCCGGCCGAGGGCATCGGCCGGCTGCCGATCATCTCAGCCTCAGGCGAACACCATCGCTGCAATACCGAACGGGAGCAGCAGTAGCACGACGACGAACGCGGATATGAACCCGGCGATGAGCCCGGTCGCGATCGCGCGACCCGTCGACATCTCCAGCGCTACCTTCAACCCAACGATCGCAGTGACGATACCCCAGATGCCACCGACAAACGCGATCAGCGAACCGAACGAGCCGATCAGGCCAAAGATCGCCAGCACTCCCGGCGTCTGAGCGAAACCGATCGTTCTGAGGAGCTCACCGGGAGTGGCGACAGTGTTCTCTCCCGGGATCAGCTTCGTCCCGACGACGTAGGCCACGAACGAGAACAGAATCCAGCCGACAATCGCGCTGATGATGCCGCCGACGAGGCCCAGCAGTCCGTTGTCGCGGATTCCTCCGATGCCGCTGGCGGCGGCAGCGATGGCGACGACGGTCAGCGCCTGGGTCAACGCATCGCGATCGTGTTCGATCGACT
This sequence comes from uncultured Chloroflexota bacterium, assembly GCA_937870985.1. Taxonomy (GTDB): domain Bacteria; phylum Chloroflexota; class Chloroflexia; order Thermomicrobiales; family CFX8; genus JAMLIA01. Next base: position 467 of record CALMXF010000340.1, on the reverse strand, counting down.
CGTAGGTCGCCACATCGAGCTTCAGGACGCCGATCATCCGATCGACAAGCGAGGTTCCAGCGGCAGGCTGCACAGTTGCGCCCCTTTCTTCACGGATCCCGTCGGCCGTTTCTGTTCGTCCACGATGTCACTATCTTCGTCGAAATCCCGTGCCATGTCCAGAGCGGCGCGACCACGCCGCTTGCTGGCGTATGATGCCGGCCGGGATGCTGAATCATCGGAAGGGAGCGGACAGTGCAGGACTGGAACCACGATCGCGCAAAGGCGTTGGGTGACATCATCTTCATCAACGGCCATGTGCTGACCGGCGAGCTGAATGCGCCACCGGCGAGCGCAGTCGCGATCAGGCTAGGCAAGGTCGTCGCCGTCGGTGGCGACGATGAGGCGCGGGCGTGGGCCGGGCACGGCGTTGAGGTCGTCGACCTGAACGGGCGCACCATCGCTCCGGGAATGAACGACGCCCATTG
>CALMXF010000339.1 GCA_937870985.1 uncultured Chloroflexota bacterium | reverse complement strand
GACCTGCGCATGGCCCGCGCCTGCACAGCGGCGCTGCGCGAGCTGCGCCGAATCGAGCACCAGATCATGCGAGCGATCATTCGTGGGGAGAGCAGCCGGACGATCTGGGAGCGGCCGCGCGCCTGAGCGGGATCAGCGCAAGGCCCGGACGCGCGGGACGCGCAAGTAGGCGTAGAGCGCGAGCAGCACGACGCCCATCCCCATCACGCCGACCGTCACCTGGACGCCGATCCACTCACTGGCGAAGCCGGCCGCGACGGTTCCGAGCGGGACCATGCCCCGATTCAGGAAGAAGATGCTCATCACCCGGCCACGCATCTCGTCGGACGAATGCGTCTGCAACAGTGTCGTATTCAGCGCCATGTAGCCCGTCTGGCCAAGCCCCACCCCGAACAGCAACGCGAACGACAGCACGGGGATCGTCGACTGGCTGAACAGGACCAGCATCGCCCCGAACACCACCATTACCAGCAGCATGATCCGGCCGCGATGATGACCATCGCGCAGCGCGGCGACAGTGAGCGCGCCGCAAAGCGCGCCGATTCCGGTGAAAGCGACAAGGATGCCGTATCCCTCGTTGCCGATCCCGAGCACGTCGTCGGCGAAGATCGGCAGCAACGTCATGTATGGCATGCCCAGCAGCATCGGCACAAGCGCCAGCACCACGAGAGTCCGCAGCACCTCGTGACCCCGCAGGTAGGAGAGACCCTCACCGATTGATGCCAGCAGATTCTTGCGCGCCCGGACGACCATCGGTGGGATCGACATCATTGCCAGCGTCACGATGAGGATCGTAAACGACATGCCGTTCAGGAAGAATACGCCGCCGGTGCCGACGAGGGTGATCAGAATGCCGCCAAGCGAGCCGCCGAGGATGCGGGTGAGGTTCATCGTCGCCGAGTTCAGCGCGATCGCGTTTGCCAGATGCTCGCGGTCGACGATATCCGACAGTAGCGCCTGCCGCGTCGGGAGGTTCACACTCAGCATCACCCCGCGCAGCGCCGCGATTGCCAGCACATGCCAGACGGCAACCGTGCCCGTCCAGACGAGCGCAGCCAGCAACAGCGCCAGCACCATCGCGAACGTTTGAGTGATCTGCATCAGCCGGCGGCGCTCCATGCGGTCGGCCATCGCGCCACCGAAGAGCGTGAAGAGCAGGATCGGAAAGGCGCGGAAGAAGGACATGATGCCCAGGTAGCCACCGCTGCCGGTCAGCTGCCACATCAGCCAGCCGATCGCGATCTGGTCCATCCAGTCGCCAGTGTTGGCGATTAGCGAGCCGATCCAGTAAAGACGGTAGTTGCGGTGACGCAGTGAGGCGAACATCTCGCCCCGAAAACGCGGCAACGCGACATCGGCGGACTTCTGCCCGCCGGGAACGCGCGATCTCCACCAGGCCGGCCGAAACCGCTCGCCCGACACTCAACCCCCCGCTCACGTAGCCGGCAGGGTAGCGCGGCCGGCGAAGCCCCGTCAAGCGTCAGGGGGTTGGCGACGCACCCGGCTACAACTATCCCGACAGCGACGACGATGCCGAGTAGCCGCCAGCGCATCGCAGTCCTCCTAACGGTAATGCAGAGTAAAGCAGACGTTGGAACAGGCCGATAAAGATCAGGAGCACAGCGCACAGGAACCGCGTGCACGTGTGTCTTGTCAAGTGCAGCGACTCGCACGAAATGCCATGCAACGTAGTGCGACAGCCACCTCCGCCGTCTGTCATTCTCGCGGGTTCCCCGCCTCCTGTCATTCTGAGCCGCAGCGAAGAATCCGTTCCTCCCCATCAGCTGCGACCGAACGCAGGGAACCGGATCCTTCACTGCCGGGTGCCCTCTGGGCGTCGGATGACAGAGGAAGGGGTGGCAGCCAGCCTGCCATATTCACTGCGGTCGAACGTGGGGGATGTCATCCTGACACTCTATGCTAGTCGCTGCACTGAGCGACCGGGGGACACACCGGTGCGGGGATGGCTCATCGCTCGTATCATTGCAGCAACGTTTGCAAGAGCGTTCGTCGGTCGTCCATCCCCATCCGCAGGTGGATTCGGGATCCGCGACGGACACAACACCGACATACGAACAGCCTGAATGCGCATCAACGGGTTGACGCGCTATGGACGGGAATGGCTTGGTGGACCAGCGAATTCGCGACCAGCTGAAGAACGGCCAGCGGATCGACATCACGACGACCGGGCGCAAGAGCGGCCGGCCGACGCGAATCGAGATCATGTTCCAGAACATCGACGGGACTGTGTATATCTCCGGCGTGCCGGGAAGGCGTGACTGGTACGCCAACGTGGTCGCCAACCCAGCCTTCATCTTCCATCTCAAGAGGGACGCACAGGCCGATCTCCCCGCCCATGCCCGTCCGATCACCGACCCCGACGAGCGCCGCGTCGTGCTCACGAAGTTCACCGCCAACTGGAGCCGTTCCAACGATCTGGATGACTGGCTCGCCCGATCCCCACTGGTAGAGGTGACGTTCGACGAAGGGTGATCGGCAGGACCGAAGCTTCGTGAGCCTTTGGAGCGTCAACGTATACTCGGACAGCATGGCCCACTCTGCAGGCCACCAATACCGCTGACGACCAAGGATGACATGAGCTCCGACGGCATACTCGACCAACCCTCCGAGACAGTGGACGACCGCGAGGCGACGATCGCCCAATTCGCCACGCTCTACCCGTTTCCGCTCGACGACTTCCAGCGCGAGGCAATCAACACGTTCCTCAACGGCGAGTCCGTCATGGTCGCCGCGCCGACCGGGACAGGCAAGACGGTCGTCGCGGAGTTCGGCGTCTATGAATCGTCGCGGCGTGGCGGCAGGGTGATCTATACGACGCCGATCAAAGCGCTCTCGAATCAGAAGTTCCGCGACCTGCGCGTCTGGTACGGCGACCGGGTAGGACTGCTGACCGGGGATGTCTCCGAAAATCCGCAAGCGCCGATCGTCGTGATGACGACGGAAGTGTTGCGCAACATGCTGCTCCAGACCCCATGGGACCTGGAGCCGGTCGACTGCGTTGTCTTCGACGAGGTTCACTACATCGCCGACCCGGAGCGTGGCACCACCTGGGAAGAGGCGATCATCCTCTGCCCGGACCACATCCAGCTGATCTGCCTGTCGGCGACTGTCTCCAACGCGGACGAGATCGCCCAATGGATCTCGCGCACCCACCGGCCGATCCGGTTGATCACCCACACCGAGCGCGCCGTGCCGCTGGCGCTCTCCTACTACCTCGACAAGAAGCTGCGCCCGGTCATCGACCACAATGGCGAGATCGTCGCCGAGTACCCGAAGGCCGGCGGCGAGGTGCGCAAGCGAATGCAGCGCGGCGGGCTGTCGCCCGACCAGCGACGCAAGGCGGAGCTCGACGAGCCGCAGCCGTGGGAGATCCTGCTGGCGATGGCGTCGAAGGAGATGCTGCCGGCCATCTACTTCCTCTTCTCGCGCCGCGATTGCGAGAACTACGCCCAGCGCTTCTCGATGATGCGCCCGAACCTCGTCCGAGACGACGAGACGCGCGGGCGAATCAACGCAGTGATCGATGTCTATCTCGGCTCACTCCGCCCCGAGGACCAGGAGCTCGAACAGGTTCGGGCCATCGTCTCGCTGGCGTCGCAGGGGATCGGCTTTCACCACGCGGGCCTGCTGCCAATCCTGAAGCAGGTCGTCGAGGTGCTGTTCGGCCGTGGCTTGATGCAGGTCGTCTTCGCCACCGACACGCTGGCGCTCGGGGTCAACATGCCGGCCCGCTCGGTCGTGATTGGCCGGATGACGAAGTGGGACGGGCGCAATCGACGACTGCTGACGCCGAACGAATTTCAGCAGATGGCCGGCCGCGCCGGGCGGCGTGGGATGGACGCCAAGGGCAATGTGATCGTTCCGCACTCGCCGTGGATCCGCTTCAACGAAATGATGGACATAGCCACCGGTGATCTGCACCCGGTGATCTCATCGTTCGCCATTCGTTACAACACGGTCCTCAACCTGTGGGATCCTCCACATGGCAATCGAGTCCGCCAGATGCTCCAGCAGTCTCTCTCGCAGTTCCAGGCGGCCGGCCGCGTTCGCGAGCTGGAAGACGACATCGTCGATCTCGGCGCGCGGATGCAGGAGCTCCCCCAAGGTTGCCTGATCGGCCTGGATGCTGGCGACGAGCTGCTGGAGGAATACCAGGGGATCAATCATTCGATCGACGCACTCCGCGGCAAGGAGCGCGGCGTTCAGCAGGACATGCGCAGCCTCTCGACACTCGAGGAGACGCCGCCGTGGCCCCAACCTGGCCGGCAGGCGCTGCGCCGTGTCTTCCGCACCGCCGAACCCGGTCTGGTCGTCCATACCCGAGACCGCGGCTGGGGGGTCTATCTCGGCCGGTCGTCCTCTGGCGGCATCGGCCTGTTCCTCTTTGGCGACGCCGTCGAGCCGCTCAGCGAGTATCGATTTATCGACTATATGCCGTCTCCACAGCACCGCGTCGATGTCCCGCCCGAGCTGGCGGCGATTGCCGAGCCGGTGTCTGACATTCGCGCAATCGCTGACGGCGCTGTCGAGCGCGTGCGCGAGGATCTGGCGACGCTGCCGTTGCCGGATCTCGATGCCGAGTCGGCCGCCTACCGCGCGGCAGTCGGGGAGCGGCACGAACGCGCCCACTCGAGACTGGCAACCGACCTCGGGGGAATCCAGGAGCAGATCGGCGAGCTCCACGAAGCTCGCGCGGTCCACCCATGCCACGCCTGCCCGCGCCGGAAGGAACACCAGAACAACATGCGTCGGGTCGACGCGCTTGCCCGCGAGCGCTCACGCGCCGAGGCAGAGCTGAAGGCGGAACACGAGGCGGAGACGGAGCGCGTGCGCGGGATCATCGCCGGCATCCGCAACGTTCTGCATCGCTTCAACTATCTCTATCGTGGCTACCCGACCGCCAAGGCGGATCTGCTTGCCGATGTGTTCGATTCGAACGGGCTGGTTGTCTGCGAAATGGTCGATCGCGGGATGGTGGACAAGCTGGAACCAGCCGACGCCGCCGAGGTGTTCTCCTGGTTCGCCTACGACCGTGATTCGCGATTCACGAACGACTACAGCCTGCCGAACCATCTCGTCCTGTTACGTCGCCGACTGGAGGACATGGAGCAGCAGATCCTTGCCACCGAGCGACAGAACGGCCTGTTTATCTCCCACGGCCACAACCTCGGCTTCTATGGCGCGATGCGCGCATGGTGTCGTGGCGCGACGATGGCAGAGATCACCGAGACGATCCACCTTTCCGAAGGCGACATGGTCCTGTCGTTCAACAAGACGATCGACCTGATGCGCCAGGTTCGGGAGATGCTCTCGAACAGCGACCCCACCCATCCGCTACGCGACACGCTCTTCGGGGCCGAACAGCTCGTCCGCCGTGATATCGTCGCGCAATCCCTCGCCCTCGGCTTCCTGCCGATCGAGGAGGAGGAGACGACGACAGAGATCGACGACAACGTCGACATCGCCGACGAGGCGGAATAGCCCTCATCCATCCCGGGACAATCGGCCGTCGCCCGATCTCTATCCCTCTTCGGGCTCGAGGCGGGCGCGATATGGCCGGGCAAGGGCGGCGTAGTAGTCGGCGCGCAGATGGTGCAGGACCCGGCCCGCCTCGGTCTCGACAATCCAGCGACCGTCGAACGCTTCGGCCATTGCCGAGACTGCGAGTGGCTGGCCGACGAACAGATCGTGGTCGCCAAAGCGCGAGCAAGCGACCACGCCGCATTCGATGTGTGCCACGCACTCCTCGATCAATGGCGCTTCGACAGCCAGCGCGTCGATCGGTGTGAGGCCGGCGGCGACGAGCTTGTCTCCATCCCGGCCCGACAGCATCCCGCAGCGGTGGATAGCGACGAGCAGATCTGCCGTCGGGAAGCTCAGCGCGAAATGTTCGCTCTTCGAGACATACTCGTGCGTCAGTCTGCCTGGGTGGATCGCGACCGCAACGAGCGGCGGATCGAAGCTGACCGGCGCCATCCACGCCACCGTCATGACATTATCGCTGGAGCGGAACCGGCTGGTGAGCAGCGCCACAGGACCCGGTTGGAGCAGCCGGACAGCGTCGATTGCCTCACGAACAACCTTCTCAGCCATCGACTTCGTCCTGCGGCCCGGGAGTTCCGATCACCTCCCGGTAGAGCTCAACCGTCTGGGCAGCAATCTGACGTTGTGTGTACTGCGCGAGAACGCGCTGTCGCCCGGCCTCCGACAATCCACTGCGAAGCGACGGGTCATTCAGCAGCTTGCCAAGCTGCATTGCCAGCGCGGCGACATCCCCTTCGGCGAACGTCAGGCCGGCGTCGCCGATCACGTTCGGGATCTCGCCGGAGTCCGACCCAACAACCGGGACACCGCAAGACATCGCCTCCACGATCACCCTACCGAACTGCTCTTTCCAGTTTGGCCGGGTCCGCGACGGGACAACAACAACGTCCAGCTCGTGGAGGAACGCGGGAATCTTCGCGCTCGGCATCGTGCCGCGAAACGTCACGCGATTTCCAAGACCACGCGCGCTCGCTCGCGCCTTGAGGTCGTCGAGACTCTCACCCGCGCCAACGATCACCAGCCGCGGGTGGTGTGGCAGGAGCGCGATGGCGTCGATCAGTGTGTCCACGCCCTTCTCGGGGACAAGTCGCCCGTAGTAGCCAATCGTCGGCGGTCGTTCGGAATCCGACGGCGCGCGACCCGGCGCGAAAATCTCCGGATCGACGCCGAACTGCGGGATCACCTCGACTCGTTTGCGAAACCCCTTCCGCCGCAGAACATCGACCGCATCGGCATTGCCGGCCAGCCCGGCGCTGGCGTGGCGGTAGGTATAGAGCTCGAAGAGCCGGAACGGAGGCGGGTAGCGCCGGTACAGATTCTGCCAGGTGAAGAAGACCGTCTTCGCGCCAACCCGTTTCGCCAGAGTCGTCGCCTGGGCGGCGACAAGGTTATATGGCTCTTCGTCAATGTGGATCAGATCCGGTTGGAAGCGTTGGACAACCTTGCCAAGTCCGGGGTAGAAATGCAGGTGATGCCGGCCATTGAACGCCATCTTCTCGACTTCGAGCTGATAGCCCTCGGTGAACAACCGATCCAGCTCCAGCGTCCCGACCCGTCCCTCAACCCACTTCGGCGGCACGACGACCAGCAGCTCGAGGTCGGGCGCGGCTGCCATCTCCTCGAGCTTCTTCTGATAGACCCCGGTCACGAGCGCCTTGGACACCATCAGAACGCGCAGCGGTTACCCCCGTCCAGCACTTCTCGATAGGCGTTCGCCGTTTGCTCGGCGGTTCGCTGCCAGGAAAAACGCGCGGCTTGCCGAAGCGATCGTGCCGCGAGGTCAGCCCGCAACGCCGGGTCTCCGCAGACAGCGACCAACGCCCGGCCGATCACCTCCGGCTCCGGATCGATCAGCAGGCCGGCATTGCCGACGACCTCTGGCAGGCTCGTGCGGTTTGAGCAGACAACTGGCGCGCCGCACGACATCGCCTCCAGTGGATTCAGCCCGAACCCCTCGTAGGCAGATGTGAACGCGAAGACCGCACAAGATCGGTACAGGTTGATTTTATCCGATTCGCTGATGAATCCGGTCCGGACTACCTGTCTTCGCAGCCCAAGCGCATCGATCGGCCCATCGAGTGACGGATAGAGGAGGGTGTTATCGGTGTGTGGCCGGCCGGCGATGACCAGCGAGCAACCGTCCGGAAGCGACGGTAGCGCGAGAGAGAAGCCATGGACCAGCGCCGGGAGCTGCTTCCGAACATCGTAGCCGCCAACATTGAGCACGAACGGTCGCGAGATCCCGAGCCGCGCGAGCGTCTCGTCGACCTCAGCCTCGTCGTCGCGTGTCCGAGCAGGAGTCATGCCCTCGTGAGCAGCCAGCAGCGTGACACGGATGCGGTCTGGATCGATACCAAGCCTGGCGACGATATCCGATCTCGAATACTCGGAGTCAGTGAGGATCAACGCCGCGCGACGGACGGCCCGGCCAACGAGCCGCAGGTATCCGCGCATCTGACGTGATCCGCCATACTCCGGGATCGCCAGTGGGATAACGTCGTGGACGGTGACGACATGTGGGACGCGTTGGAGCAACGGCGCAGAAAGATACGGAACGTGCACCAGCCGCACACCGGAGCGACGGGTCGCCGCAGGCAGGCCGGCCTGCTCCCAGTAGAGCTTTCGCGCCTTGGCCGGGAGGCGACTCCCAGGCATCCGGCCGTGGGTGACACGGTCGGACGGAGTTGACGCGCTCTCAACCACCGTGTCGGACGGCGCGAGCAGCACGGGCTCGATACCCAGCTCGCCGTCATTCAACGCCCGCCACAGGTGGGTGGCGTACTGTCCGGCGCCGGTCATCGGTTGCTCGAAGAAAAGCGCGTCAAATCCCACGCGCGAAGAGGCCGTCATGGCTGGCGAGTATAGCAGAGCCTCATCGGGCGAGATCATGGCGTCGGCGCTGCGTTAGAATACGATGAGCGCTCGATACGCGCTCGCTCATGTTGCTAGGAGGAATGAGTTCATGTCCAAGCCTGTGGATGTCACCGATTCGACGTTTGCCGATGAAGTGATCAACGCCGATACCCCCGTCCTGGTCGATTTCTGGGCAGCCTGGTGCGGCCCTTGCCGCGTCGTTGGTCCGATCCTCGAGGAGATCGCCAGCGAGAAGGACGGCAAGCTGAAGATCGCCAAGGTCAATATCGACGAGAACAATCAGATGGCCGCGCAGTTGGGGATCAGCTCGATCCCGACAATGATCCTCTACAAGAACGGCCAGCCGGTCGAGAAGATCGTTGGCGCATACCCGAAGCCACGCATCCTCGAGAAGGTCGAACCGCACCTCTAGGACGCGATCGCGACATCTGTCTCATCACGCTGCCCGGGTTCTTCGGCCCGGGCAGCGCATTCTGTTTGCGTTAGCCCCCCCGCTCACGATGTCGAGCGAATAGCGCCGACGCAACGGTCGCGAATATGGCCGTCCCCCGGCTCATATATTCCCGTTGCCGGATAGCAATCATCCCGACGTTGTCTTGCTCCATCGACACAAGGGCGCCGTAGCTGTATCGGTTGCGCCGCAGATCGAACTCGATGATCCGCGGCTCACCAGCATCGATCAGATCCGGGCGGTTTGGGTCGTACACTGCGATCCAGCCTCGCTCATCGCTCTCCTGGACGAGGTGGTACGGGACGACGGTGTGTCCCTGCTCGACGAGGGCAGTCGCCACATCGCGCCGCCAAGGCTTCGGAACTCCGATGTCGAGCGCTCGGTCGGTTGTTCCAGCGCGCAGCAGGTCGTCGCGGACGGCGAAGAAAGCCGCCCGTGGCGAGGCGCGAAGGAACCAGCCGGCGGCTGCTAGCAACGACCGATCAAGAAGCTGCCGGCCATGATAGACCGCGATCCGCTCCAGCGCGGCTGCCTGCGTCGGCGGAGCCGGCTCTTGCCCCTGCCCACGGGCGATGGCCCAGCGCGCCATCCCGGTACAAAGACCGCCTGTCGGAGCAACGGAGCGGATAAACACGATAGCCGAGTACAGGCCCTCAAAGAGCAGCCGAGCTGCGAAGTCCGGCATCGGCGCGTAGGTCTGGTCGAAGATCTGTCGGTCGGGCTCGACGTCCCCGAGAGCGCCAGGGCTGTTGGGCAGAGAAAACGCATGCTGTCGGATGTCGAATGAGCTGCGGAGGTCGAAAGTCAACGGCACACGAACCGACCCGCGGACAGTATCGCGAGTGTCCACCAGCCGGAACTCGGCGTTCTGGCCGACTCTCACCCGATTGGCGCGCGCGCGCCAATGGCCGGGCCCGACGGGTTCGATCTGCCAGCCGGCCGGCCCGACTACCCGCAGATCATCGTCCGTCGCATTCTGGGCCCCGAAGGTGGTGGCTTCGAGATCGATCCAGTCAACCCGAACGCGCGGGGCGTCGAGTCCGTTCCTCGTAATCAGCACCGGCCTCACGAGCGCCATCGGCCCTCCCTGCTTCGTCGCGCACGATGAGTGTCCGGGATCGATCTGGGACAACACAGCGGGGATTCGCTGCTACGAGGAAGGTGCGTCGCTCGCGCGCCTCGTCTCGTCCAGCGTCGCCATCTCTCGGCGCCAGTCGTCCAGATCGCGGAACTCGCGATAGACCGACGCGAACCGGATGTAGGCAATCTGGTCGAGCTCCTTGAGCTTGACGAGCACGAGCTCGCCGATATCGGTGCTCGACACTTCGCTGGCGTTCCGGTCGATCAGCTCGGTCTCGATCTCGCGCACGATTCGCTCGACCTCAGTCATCGGCACGGGTCGCTTGGTCAACGCGATCAGGAGCTTGTCCGTCAGCTTGCGCTGGCTGAATGGCTCACGACGCCCATCACGCTTGACGACGACCAGCTCGCGCGCTTCGACCGTCTCGTAGGTCGTGAATCGACGGCCACAGACGACGCACTCTCGACGACGTCGAATCGACTCGCCATCGCGGACATCCCGCGAGTCAACGACGCGCGAGTCGGGCTTCCCACAATATGGACATCTCATGACCCCTCCTCGCCGCCTGACGACGAAACGGGACGACCTGCCGTGGCCCTGGCCCGACGCAGCATCGCCCCGCCTCGCATGAAGTCGTATCCGTTGCTATTGACGTTCGCGGAGGAACCGCAGGATCGCAGGCTCCGCCCACTCATCATCTGGCAACACCGGAGTCCGCGGCGGCGCGCTGCCCTCGATCGCGCGCTGCGAGCGTCGCTCCGATCGCTCTGAACGTTCCTCGCGAGGGCGCTGGCGGGTCGGCCGCGCTCCCTGGAAGCCGGTTGCAATGAGTGTGATCGTGATGTCGCGACCCAGAGATTCGTCGATCGACGTGCCGAAGATGATCTCGGCATCGTCATCAGCCGCCGAGCGGATGATCTCCGCAGCCTCGCCAACCTCGGCGATCGTCAGATCGCTGCTGGCGGCAATGTTGTAGAGCACGCCAGTAGCGCCGTCGATGCTCATCTCCAGCAGCGGGCTCTCGATCGCCATCCGCGCGGCGTCTGTCGTCCGGTTGTCGCCACTGCCGTGGCCAATTGCCATCAACGCAGAACCGGCGTCGCGCATGATCGTCTTCACGTCGGCGAAGTCGAGGTTGATCATTCCCGGCTTGACGATCAGATCCGAGATTCCCTGAATACCCTGCCGGAGCACGTCGTCCGCGATGCGGAACGCCTCGGAGAATGGGGTTTTCGGATCGACCATCTGCATCAATCGTTCGTTGGGGATCGTGATCAACGCGTCGACGTGCTCGCGAAGGGCCGCGATCGACTCATCTGCGACACGGCGGCGCTTGGCGCCCTCAAAATCGAACGGCTTGGTCACGACACCAACGGTGAGCGCGCCGGATTCGCGGGCGAGCTTGGCAACGATCGGTGATGCGCCACTGCCGGTGCCACCACCCATGCCGGCGGTGATGAATACCATGTCTGCGCCGCGAATGACCTCCGCCAGCGTCTCCAGGCTCTCCTCGGCCGCGCGTTCGCCGATTTCCGGCCGGCCGCCCGCGCCGAGCCCTTTGGTCAGCTTGTCCCCGATACGCAGCGTTATCGGCGCGTTGGAGTTGATCAGCATCTGGGCGTCGGTATTGATCGCGACGAATTCGACCCCGTCGACTCCGGAGTCGATCATGCGATTGATCGCATTCCCGCCACCGCCACCAACACCAACAACCTTGATCCTCGCGAAGTTTGCCGTGTACTCGTCCCCATGCCCGTCAAACATGTGATTTCCCTCCGGGTTACCCTGCCACTCCGTCAGGCCACGAACCCAAACAGCGCACCAGCGCTGGTATTATGTGTCGCTAGTCGTCGGGGCTGACCGGGACAAACTCGCGAACCCAGTCTCTGAAAATCCGGCCCCAGTCTCGTTGGCCGCTGTCATTCGACCGCGGTCGTTGTCGCATTACGTCAATTGTATCGTGTCGCGCGAATGGGTTCATCACCAGCGGATGAACGAACCCAGCCGCCGCCGGGCTGCGCTGGCGCGTCGGCGTTGGCCCGACCGACCGGCCAGACACGTAGCGGATAAGCCCGACCGCGGCGCTCACTCCCGGGTCAGCGATGCTCGGGAATCCGCGCCCTGGCAGCACCTGACCTGCGCGGGCCGTCGTGCCGAGGATCGCTCGGGTGATGTCGATGATGCCGATCAGCTGCGCAGTGCCGCCGGTCAGGATCACGCCGGCCGGAAGGCGGCCCGTGTCGTCCAGCGCGTCGAGCGTCTCCTTCACCTTGTCGATGATCTGAACCGTGCGCGCGGCGACGATCGACCGCACCGCGAACCCGGGTATCGTCCCGTACTTCGCCTGGCGCTGCAGCGCCGCGATGGTTTTCGGTGTCCAGTCGATCAGCTCTTCGTCGACATCCTCGCTGATCGCGCCGTGCTCGCGCTTCAGACGATCGGCTTCCTCCACCGGGATCTGCAGGATCGACGCGACGTCGGCCGTGATGTGGTGACCGCCGAGCGGGATCGATGCCAGATGCTGGAGCTCACCGTTGAGATAGACCGCGATGTCGGTCGAGGCGCTGCCGATATCGACAACGGCAACGCCGGCCTCGCGCTCTGATTGCGACGAAACGGCCGCGACGACGGCAACTCCAGTTGGGACGAGTGTATGCACGCGAATCCCGGCGATATCGGCGGCCCGCCGCAACCCCTCGGTCAGCTGAGTCGGAACGGCAAAATCTCGCATCCAGACGTCCAGCCGACGTCCGACACGACCAGAGGGATCATCGACCGGCTCGCCATCGATCGCGAAGGCGCGAACGACGCGATGGATCGTCGACCAGCCACCCGCGTCACGTCCGCGCGCGTCCTCGATCGCCCGACGAATATCGCGCGCCTCGATCGGCCGACCAGCGTTCAGCTCGACCCCGCCCATCCGCTCGAGCGTCTCGACCCGAGCGCCTGAC
>CALMXF010000338.1 GCA_937870985.1 uncultured Chloroflexota bacterium | reverse complement strand
TTCCCGATCTCGCTGGTGGCTCTTCGCCGGGGTCATCGCGCTTGCCATGGTTGCGCTGCTGGTCATGCCAAGGCTGCTCTCGACTGGTCGTTCACAAGCGCCAACTACGCCGTCGCTCCCGATCGTGGCGACCTCGGCCGGTATGACTGTGAGCCTGACGAATGTCGAGCTTGCGGCGGACCGCACGGTTCTCACGTTCTCGATTGTTGACGCTGATACGGGCAGTGGGCCGGCACTCGCGCAGCTCGATGCTCCTGCGCCAACGGATCTGCGCCTTGATGGTCTACGCTGGCACAGCGCCTCACTTGGCAACCTGCGACCGATCTTCAGCAACGGGGCAGGAGCGCAGCAGATTACTGCCTGGGAGCTCAGCCTGGTGTTTGATCCGATTACCGAGCCAGCGCGAGAGGTCAGCGCGACGATAACGGCACTTCGCTTCCGCCCGGAATCACCGGAGGAACGAGGACAGATCCTCGAAGGAGACTGGTCGTTCCGCTTCACGCCCGCTGCGCTCGGGGCGCCGGCCTCGTCGCAGCTCACCGTTGACCAACAGCACAGTGCCGATGGCATTACCTTCTTCGTCGATGCGATTATGCTGGCGCCAACGCACGCCACCGTCACGTATCGCATCGCGTCTCAATCGGGTAGCAACTTTGAATCGACCGAAATTATGGTACAGCTCGCTGATGGTACTCAGCTCATGCCCAAACAGATTGACAACCACGACGGCGCCTTTGTGGCCACCTTCCCGCCATTCCCGGCGGGCGCGACGCTGACCATTGCGCTTGCTCCGATCCTCGTCGAAGTCTCGCAACCCCTCACGTTGACTTTCCCGATCGACGGGCGCAGCATCGCGAGCGCCGCAGAAGGAACGCAGGTCGATCTGCACACTCCGTTAGTAGTGGCTGGTGAGCAATTCGAGGTCGCCAGCGTCACGATCCAGGAAAAGCAGTTCGTGCTGCGTATCCAGAATACTGTGCCGGATCATCGCGGCAGTCTATTGTTGCGCTACCCTGGTGAAAATGGCGTTACATTGACGGATAATCTTGGCAACCAATACGCCTTCTCAGGAGCGTCTACGAACTTCGGGAAGTCAGACCCCCTCACAAGCTGGGCAGACGGCAGCAGCTTCGCCTTCACTGGCGCGATCGCTGCCGAAGCCTCACAGCTCACGCTGACGCTCGATGGCTATGGTCAACAGGCACGCGGTCCCTGGCAGATCCTCGTCCAGCTGCCTCCTGCGCGATAGTGGCTGTTCACCATCTGATCCGTCGCCGCGCCTATCCGATCCGGATCGGGGCCTCGGGGAACTTGTAGCGCACGACATGCTGGCGGAGCTGGAGGGCGTAGACGGCGGTCAGCGGGCCGAGCCGGCCGAAGAACATCGTCGCGCAGAGGACGAGCTTGGCCGCGCCGGAGAGGTGCGGCGTAATGCCGGTCGTGACGCCGACGGTCGCGATCGCGCTCATCGTCTCGAACATAATGTCGATGAACGGCACATCGCCGCCGGTGAGGTGTTCGCTGATGACGACGCCGAGCGTGGCGATGAAGTGCGCCATGAACATGATCGCGATCACTGCCATCGAGCGAAAGACCAGCGCCGTTGGAATGCGCCGGCCGAATACCTGCGTCTCCATCTGGCCACGCACGGTCGAGAACACCGCCAGGCCAACGACGCCGACTGTCGTCAGCTTCACGCCGCCGGCCGTCGAGCCGGACGCCCCGCCGACGAACATGATCGCCACCCAGGCAAACAGGGTGATACTCGTCGCCTGATGGAAGCTGACTGAGGCGAAGCCGGCGGTCCGTGCCGAGACACTCTGGAACAGCGCCACCAACGGCCGGTCAATCAACGGCACGCCGACCAGCGACGCGTTCCATTCCGCGCCGAGAAACACGCCAGCGCCGATCACCAGCATCAGCACATTCACGATCAGAATGATCTTCGTCTCCAGCAACAGGCGCTTGAATCGCCGCCGAAGGGCGATATCGGCGAAGAAGAGATACGAGAGCGATCCCGCCTGAATGAGGATCATCAACATCACGTTGACGACATATGACTCCCGATAGTCTGAGATCGAGCGAAAGCCACCCTGCAGGTCAAAGCCCGCGTTACAAAACGCGGCGATCGAGTGGAAGATCCCTTGCCAGATCGCGATGTGGAGTGGCCGATCGAAGGCGAAGCGGGTTGCCAGCACCACCGCGCCGATGGCTTCCATCACCAGGGTGAATCGGACGATCCGGCCGGATAGCTCGGCCGCTTCGCGGAGCGAGAGCGTCGGCGCGCCATCCTGGAGCAGCAACGTATCGCGCAAGCTGCCGACGCCACGCTGGAGCGCCCGCAGCAGCAGGCTGGCCCCGACCATGAATCCCAGCCCGCCGACCTGGATCAGAGCGAGAATGAGGAACTGCCCGCCGAAGTTCCAGTGATCGCGAGTATCAACGACGATCAACCCGGTAACGCAGGTGGCGGAGACCGCAGTGAACAGCGCGTCAATGAACGGCGTCCACTCGCCAGTGCGGCTGAACCACGGCAGGCTGAGTAGCGCGCCACCGCCAACGACGAGAGCCAGGAGCCCGAGCGCGAACATCTTGGCATGGTTGCGGACGTTCGGCACAGACGGCCGCTCTGGCGGGGGGGGGAGCTCGATGACCTGGGTGGCCTGCAACCTTCGGCGGATGATCCGGTCACCGGGGCGGCGCGTTGGCTGGCCGCTCATCAGGCCAGCTCACGCCCCGGATGCAT
This sequence comes from uncultured Chloroflexota bacterium, assembly GCA_937870985.1. Classification (GTDB taxonomy): domain Bacteria; phylum Chloroflexota; class Chloroflexia; order Thermomicrobiales; family CFX8; genus JAMLIA01. The sequence goes on along the minus strand of CALMXF010000338.1, from coordinate 10,162 downwards.
GAACTTGTAGATCTCGATATCCGGGCCTACGAGCAAGAGCTCGTCCCCCGTCTGGATGCGCTCCTCGAAGTGCGGCATCACGACCGCCCGCCGGCCACGCTTGATCATCAGCAGGTTGAGCTGCGCATGCTGCGACGTGCCCAGCTCGGCGATCGTGTGGCCGATGAAGTGCGGCGGCGCAACGACCTTTGCCACACCGGACGACTCAGTCAGCGAAATGTAGTCGTTGATGTTGCGGACGCCGAGCGAGTGGGCCAGCCGCGAGCCGGCCTCCGCCTCTGGATAGACGACACGATCCGCGCCGATGCGCTCCAACAGCTCACCATGTAGCCGGGTGCGCGCCTTGGCGACGATCCAGGGAACCTCCAGCCGCTTGAGTAGCAACGTCGCAAGGACACTGCCCTCCAGGCTCTGACCCTGCGCGACGATCGCGACATCGGAGTGGTCGACCGCCAGCGATCGCAGCAACTCCTCGTCAGTGCCGTCGCCCTGGGCGGCCAGCGCGACGAAGTTCGCCACGTCGGCGACACGTCGCTCGTCGATATCGACGGCGGTGACCTCGTAGCCGAGGTCGTGGAGCTCGCGGGCGAGGCTCATTCCGAATCGACCGAGCCCGATAATCGCCACCCGCTCGGGCTGAAGCGTTGTCGCGTTTGCCATACGTGTCACCTGGATACTGTCGAATTGTCTCGCGCCGACGATCCCCCAGACCAACCGACGCGTCGCGCTAGTGTACTCAACACAGTGGCCGGCCGGGAATACTGAAGCAACCAGCACGTGGCCATGGTCGCGTTCACTATAATGCCGCCACGGCGCGGGCAGGCCGTCGATCACCGATCCCGGGCCGACCGAGAGGATCTAGCAGCGTGCTTTTTGGCCTGCGGCTTCGCCGCGCTGATGACGAGCGGGCAATCCCCAACGATGCTCCGCTCATCGCGGCGGCGCAGGCAGGTGATCTCGCGGCGTTCAACATGCTAGTCGCCCGCCACGAGCATGTGGTCTACGCAGTCGCTCTTCGTCACGTCCGATCGCCCGAATCAGCGCAAGACATCACCCAGGACGCCTTTCTGCGCGCGTGGCAGGCACTCGATACGTTTCGCAACGAGCATCCCGGCGGATTCCGTGCCTGGATTCTGCGAATCGCCGCCAACCGCGCTCTCGATTCACTCCGCGCGGGCGCGCGGCGTCCGGTGGAGTCACTTGACGCGCGCCGGGAGCGCGATGACAGCGCCTGGGAACCGGAGTCGACCGACGAGGATGCCTTCGATCTCGCTAGCCGCAGCGAGCTCTCTCGCACGCTGGAACGAGCACTCGCGCAACTCCAGCCCGACCAGCGTCTCGCGATCGTGCTCAGCGACATCCACGGATACCCCTACGACGAAATCGCCGAGATCAGCGGCGTTCCGCTCGGGACGGTCAAATCGCGGATCAACCGCGGACGCGCGCGGCTCCGCGAGATCCTGGTGGCTGATGAGGCGGGTCGGGAACTTCTTGGCCGGCCGCAACGTCAGGAAAGCAGAGATCATGATGAGTGACCAGGCGCGCCGTCGCACGCCAGCGGGCATTCGTCTCAGCTCGGAATCGATCACCGCAGGATGGATGAGAGGGATGCCGTGAGCGACCAGCGCCCGCCCACGTTGCGGCGTCCAATGGATCATATCGACGCGGAGACGATCGCCGTCTGGCTTGACACCCCCGAAGACCTGACGCCCGAGGAACGCGCAGCGATCGAGCAGCACCTGTTGAGTTGCGAGGAATGCCAGCAGGTTGCCGACGAGCTTCGCGTGATTGTCGCCGCCATGAGCAACCTGCCAGACATTGCGCTGCCACGTTCGTTCTCGCTGTCAGGCGATCTCGCCCGACAAGGGCCAGCCGGAGCCCGCGAGCCAACGCTGCTCGTGCCAGTTAGCCGCTGGCATGAGCGGCAGATACGCGCGCTGCGTTGGGCGACTGCTGCCGCGGCGATTCTGTTTGTGCTTGTTCTGGGCGTCGATCTGGTAACGACTCGAATCGACCGGCCAGTCACGGGCGATCTGGCGGCAACGACATCCGCCGAATCGGCCGGCGTGGCTGGTGGCGCGGCGCCGGCCGAGGTGACCGAAGAGACGATGGCAGCAAAGGCCGGGTCCCAGGCGACGCCTGTGGCGTCTCCCGCCGCCGACGTCGCAGCAGCCGAGGCTCAGTCCGTCTCCACGGAGCCGACCAACGGTCGCGAGTCAGCGACGCTCCATACTGCGCCGCCCCGAGAGGCACAGTTGCGCGCGATCGAGTTCGGGCTGGTGACCATCTTCGTCGTGCTCCTCGGGCTGATGATCGCGCTCCCACGGCTCCGCCAACGACGGTGGAACCGTTCCTGACCTGCCGGCGTCATATCAACAGAAGCACATCGTCATTGATCGGAAGGACAGGAGCGTGCCATGAGATCATCATTCGCGAAAGGGACCTATTTCGTAGCGGGGGTGCTGGTTGCGGTTGCGGTTGTCGCCGCCGTCGCGATCGGCGCCTGGGATCATGACGGGAGTCGAGCAACGGCCATTCAGACCGATACGACCCGGACGATCAACGTCAGCGGCGAGGGGATCGTTTCGGTAACTCCCGACGTTGCCGTCCTCAACCTCGGCGTCAACATACGCGACCCGCAACTGGCAACCGCCCAGAGCAATGCCACGACGGCAATGAACTCGGTGCGTGACGCGCTGAAGCGAGCCGGCATCGCCGATAAAGACGTTCAGACCACCAACTACTCGGTCTACGTCGAGCAGGACTACAACCAGCCCAACCAGCCGATCATCGGCTACAACGTCACGCAAATGGTGACCGTCAAGGTGCGCGAGATCGGCAAGGCGGGCGAGGTCATCCAGACTGCGGTCGATGCCGGGGCCAACCAGGTCAATGGCATCTGGTTCACGCTCGAGGACACGTCGAGCGCCGTCCGTCAGGCGCGTGAGCTCGCTGTCACCGATGCCCGCTCCCGCGCGGAACATCTGGCCAGCCTGTCCAACGCAACCCTCGGATCCGTCCTGACCATCAGTGAGGGGACGTCAGCCTCCGGCGCGCCGATGCCATACCCCGCCGCCGCCGCGGAGAAGGGTGGAGGCGCTCCGTCGCTCGACCCCGGCACGCTGCAGGTGGTCGTGACCGTGTCGGTCAGCTATGTGATGCAGTAGTCAGTTGTGCTCCCGGCGCTGTACAGCGCCGGGAGCATGCTGCCGGATCATCCAGCCCTCAGCACGCTAAACGTCTCCGCGAACCCAATTCCCCATGGCGCGCCAACAGCCACGGCGCGCTCGCGCCAACTGTTCCGCAAGGCATCGGGGTCGCTGGTTTGCGAGCGATGCTCCAGCCGCGCGGTGATCTTCCGTTCCAGGGTCGTTGAGATGTCCACGACGGTTGAGGGGGCGAGCGTCCCAAAAAGCCAGACCTGCTCGACGGCGTGCGGCTCCAGCCCGGCGGCAATCTGCTCGGGAAAGTACAGGTGATCGCGTGCCATCGGGTAGACGGCGTCAAGCACAACCCGGCCAGTAACACGATGATCGCGATGCGCAAGATACGGCGGGTATGGATGCTCTGGATCGTGGGTGAAGACGACGGTGGGGCGGATCTCCCGAAGCAGCCGCACTACCGCGCCGCGTAGCGCCGGCCCATCCTCCAACTCGCCATCGCGTCCCTCGAGGAAGCGCACGTCGGAGATCGCCAGCATCCGGGCGGCTGCCGCCTGTTCGGCACGTCGGATCGAAGCGATCTGCTCGGGCCGCGCCGTACGGTCAGGCGACCCTTTCTCGCCGGCCGTCAATAGCGCCAGCGCGACGTCGCAACCACGCTCGACGAGCAACGCCAGCGTCCCACCGCACCACGACTCGATATCGTCAGGGTGCGCGCAGATCGCGAGCACACGACTCGCGATTGGCAACTCGGCATCCTGCCAGATCGGGGATTGCACGCGTCCCATCTCCTCATCTTCGCTGGACGATGATATCGCGGAACGCGCATCGGCCGGGGCGAATTGCCCCGGCCGATGTTTGAGGTGGGGGTGGGGTTAAGGAGGGTAAGAGCGAAGGGTGCGGCGGTCGAGGCATATCGACCGCCGCGTGCGTTGTTATGTGCTGGCCGGCCGGGTGCCGAGTGTCACCTTCACGGTGGTCGTCTGGCCGGACGTGCCGCGGGCAACCGTCAGCTCGACTGAATCACCCGGCTTGTGCTGGAACAGCAGGTCCTGCAGCGAGGTGGTCTGACTGATCTGCTCACCATCGATCGCGGTGATGATGTCGCCCTTTTGAATTCCGGCTGTCGCGGCCGGCCCGCCAACCTGAAGATCGGCGACATAGGCGCCATGATCGACCGGCAGGTTCTGGGCAGCGGCCAACTGCGGATTGATCAGCGTGTAGGAGATGCCGAGGAACGGCCGGACAACCTTGCCATTCTCAATGAGCTGGCGGGCGATGTCCTTGACGGTGTTGCTCGGGATCGCGAAGCCGAGTCCCTCGGCTGTCACCCCAGGCTCGGCCTGGCGAACGACGGCGGTGTTGACCCCGACGACCTGGCCCTGCATGTTCAGCAATGGCCCACCGGAGTTGCCGGGATTAATCGGCGCGTCGTGCTGGATCATGTTCTCCATCCCGGAGCCGCCCTGCGAATCGAGCGATCGGCCGAGGCCGGAGACGATTCCTTGCGTCACGGTGTTGGTGTACTCACCGAGCGCGCTACCGATCGCGACAACCGCTTCGCCAACACGCAACGAGCTGGAATCGCCGAGCGAGACGGTGGCCGGTACCGGATCCTGGATCTTGATCACGGCGAGATCGCTCACCGAATCGGTGCCGACCAGCTTCGCCGGGATCTCGGTGCCGTCGAGGAAAATGACGCTCAGGCTATCACTGCCTTCAACGACGTGGTTGTTTGTAATGACATAACCGTCAGTGCTGACGATGAAGCCGGTGCCACTGCCGGCCGGTTGCAGCTGGCTGGTCGTCTGACCAAAGCCGGCGAATGTCTGCTTGTTGATGACCGTCACAACCGCCTTATTGACGACATCGACCATGTCGGCGATGTTGTTGTAGGGCGTGCCGGGTGATGTCGCGACCAGGAACGGATAGGCGCCATCGGTTGCGGGAGATGCCTTCGCGCTGGTCGCCTCAACCTTCGTGCTGGTCGTGTTCGCCGTCGCGCCGGTCGAGGATGACCCGACGCCCGACGTCGACGTCGCAGTTGCCAGAACAGCCGTGCCGTTGTTGGAGCTGCTCGACCCGGTCGAGCAAGCGCCGAGCACGCCGATCGACAGCGCCATGACGACGACCATCAGCAGATATGAGAGCGAAAACCGTCTCTGGGGTTGCATAGCGTTCGTTTCCCTTCCTTCAGCCGCGCCACGGACGCGATCCAGCGTGTGGCATCATCGGCTCGACCGACCGGAGACGTCCCCCGGGGCAGAGCCGGGAATTCTCTGGCCTCAGTGTCGGGCATCAGTCTGAGGCATCGGTGAAGACGACCTGAAAGATCGCTGAAATCACACACATTGTTATGCAACCGCCAGCCAACGAACCTGGTCGCGCCTTCGCCACCGACTTCGCAACGGATGTGCCAGCAGCCATCCGGTTGAGCCGGCGCGCGCTGCTCGCGGCCGGGGTAGGGCTTCTGGCCAGCGCGTGCCTGCCGCAGGGCAACGAGATCGGCGAGGCACCCGTCCTCTCGACCGACGCGTATCCCGATGGCACGCTGCTGATGTCCGCAGCAGGTGTTGCTGGCCGGCTGGATGGCCCGACACTGCGCCTCATCGACTGTTCGTCGGCGCGATCGTATCGCCAGAGCCACCTGCCGGGCGCGTCGCACGTCTGGTGGCAAGACACGATCGAAATCCATAATGACATCTACGGAATGCTGACCGGCGCGGATGGGCGGCAGCGGCTTATCCGCGATGCCGGGATCATGCCCGACTCCTCCGTCGTCTGCTACGACCGATCCGGCGGCGTCTGGGCCAGCCGGGTTATCTGGATGCTGCATGCCAGCGGGTTCACCCATGCCCGGCTGCTCGACGGCGGCAAACAGGCGTGGGACGCGGCCGCCCTGATAGCCGGTAACAGGCAGGCCAATCACAGACAGGGCGGGATCGATATTCGCCAGAACGAAAGCGTCGTGGCCCATGGCCGCGACCTCGCGACGTGGCTTGAGCGGGATGATCTGGCGATTCTTGATACGCGCACAGCAGCGGAGCGCCGGGAGACATGGTTCGATCGGCTGCGCCTGGGGACAATCCCCAATAGCCACTGGCTGCCGCGCGAGACGTTCCTTACGATAGGCGATAGTCCGGCACTCATCGCCCCGGATGCCTTGCGCGAACAACTCGCGACGGCAGGTGTGCCGGCAGATATCCCTGAGATCGTCGTCTTCGGGCTGCACGGCACGCTGGCCTGCCTTCCATACATTGCGCTTCGGGCACTGGGAGTCTCGCGTGTCCGCGTTTACGACGGCTCATGGGCGGAGTGGGGCGCCAACAGGGATTGGCCGGTGGCCCCGCTCTGAGGCGGATGCTGGCCGGGTTACGGAACAACCAGTAGCATCGGCATTGGGGGAGCGCGCGCGGTTGAGTGAGGATCGGGCATCTACCAGGCTTCAGCAACGGCGGCTGATCGTGACGGCCGTCGCCTTTGCGTTTCCAGTCATGGCCTCGATCGCGCCGCCAACTATCGATGACCTCAGTCCGTGGGGTGTGCGCGTCCTCTCGGTGGTTATCGCCGGGCTGATCCTCTGGATGTCGGAGGCGATGCCGATCGCGGCGACATCACTCGGGGTCGTCGCGATGCTGGCGTTGGTCGGCCCCGGCACGAGCGACGAGGCACTGAAGACGGCGCTGGCTGGTTTCGAGTCCCCGGCGCCCTATTTCCTGCTCTGCGCGCTGGCGCTCGGCGCCGCAACGGTCAAAACCGGGCTCGCTCGCCGGCTGGCTCAGATGCTGGTTCGCGGCGCGCGCGGGAGCGGCCGGCGACTCTACGCCCAGATGATGGCGATGATGCCGCCGATGGCGGTGCTGGTTCCATCGGCGTTGACACGCACCGCGATGCTGATCCCGACCTACGAGTCGGTCTTTCAGACCCACAGGATCCGCCGCGGCCACCCATTGCCGCGTCTGGTCATGATTGGGACGGCGATTCTCCAGCCACTCGCATCGACCGCCGTGCTGACCGGCGGGGCAGTGCCGGTGGTTGCATCATCGCTCGTCGGCGGCATGTCCTGGGCTCACTGGTTCGTCCTCATGTCGGTGCCGATGTACACCATTCTGATCATCGTCGGCATTTCCCTGTTTCTGCTCTACCGGCCGGGTGAGCTTCCGGCGGCAATCGGCGAAGGCGGCGCATCGACGCCGGCGTTGTCACCGATGAGCGCGGCCGAGTGGCGCGGACTGGTGATCATCGGCGCGACGACAACGCTCTGGCTGACCGACTTCATCCATCACCTCAACCCAGCCGTTCCGGCGCTGATAGGCGCGACCGCCCTGTTCCTGCCGCTCGTCGGCGTCTTGCGCTGGGAAGACTTCGAAGAGGGGTCGCCATGGGTGATCTTCCTGGTCACCGCCAGCTCCCTCTCGCTCGCCTCGGCCCTCAATCAGAGTGGCGCGGCGGCGTGGGTCGCGGCGACCATCGTCGATCAAGTGCCGCTGGAGACGTTCGCGCTGGTGCCACAACTGCTGGTGTTGATGGCAATCGTTGCGGTTGTCAACGCAATCCTTCCGAACCGCACGGCCGTGCTGGGCATCACGATCCCACTATTGATGTCGCTGGCCGGCCCGCTCGGCCTGAATCCGGTCGTGGTCGGGCTGATGGCGCCGATCATCTCGCAGACGACGATCTTCTACCCCGTCCAGCTCGCGACGGCGCTGATCACCTACCGCACGCGGCATTACGCGGCGGGGGAGTTGGCGCGCGCAGGAGTCATCCTGACAATCGCCAGCGTCACGACGATTCTGCTCGTGGCCTTGCCCTGGTGGGGGCTGATGGGGGAGTCCGTCCGTCCCTGACCGGCGCGGGGTGCTCGCTTCGCGGACCGCGCTGTGACAGATCAATCAGTTCGGTGTTGTGATGGTCGCGCCGTCCCAGGTATCGACATAATCGAGGAACCGGCGGATATACGGGGTCAGCTCCTCGGTCGTCGGGATGCCGTCGACCCGGGCCAGCTGGCGCTGAAATGGATGAGAGGATGGCTCGAGCGCCTGTACGGCGGCGTGAAGCTCGACGCGCGTGTGATTGCCGTCTGGCGCAGCGTGGACGAGTAGTGCGCGCTGGAAGCCGCCCGATGCCCAGCGCACAACGACCTGCGCTCCGCCGGACTGATCGTCGGTCGCAATCGTGACCGGGTGCCGCCAGCCGTTGCTGGCAGCCGCCGCGGCGACTGCGAGAACGCCGGCCAGCTCTCGTTGGCTACCGTCGGGCTGGCGCTCTGGCTGCGGGCCGGCGAACACCGCGGTTTCCCGTCGCAGACCGGTGCGACGCTCATATCCGGCGCGGATACTGGTGTTACGCCAGAGGGCAACGCCGCCGATCAGAATCGTCGCGTGGAGCAACCCGATGACGGCGCTGAAGATCGGTGTCTGGCGCGAGTAGATCGTCTCCCAGTCGCCAGATATACCACCGAGCGCGTCGAGCAGCGGATAGAACACCAGCGAATTGAGCAGGCTGAACGCGCCGAAGACGAACAACAAATAGCGCACCGCGACGTTGCCCGGCCGGAACCAGGCCCAGGCGATAGCGCCAAGGCCGAGGACGACGTTGACCACCGTCCCGGCCACGGCGATCCATGCAAGCTGGATCGGCGTGTAGTAGCCGGTGTGCTCGACGTACCCATAGTAGAGATAGAAGCCCCAGCCAACGATCTGGCCGCCGAACGCCTTCACCATGACCGCGTGACCGAGCTCGTGGAGGATCACGCTCAACGGGACGAGGACAAACAGCGCCAGCCGGGTCAGGCGCTGCCGCTCGTCCATCGTCAGGCGATCGTCGAACAGCGCCTGGCGATTACGGACGACATCGACCAACGCCGCGCCGCCAATGACAGCGAGCATCAGCGTCAGAATAGGCGTGCCACCATCGAACACAGTGTAAGACCCCTCATTATCCCGCGAACATGCCAGCCGCCCGCCAGCGCCGTCATTCTACCGGTTGGCCGAGACACGATCGCGGCACGCGATATGCGTAGTTGTCGATATTGACGATGCCGTCAGGGGCGTAGAACAGAAGCCTGCAACCTCTCGAACCCAGGGGAGGAGGTCTCCGATGTTGTTTCCCGATTATCAGAAGTCACTGACCGACCTCATGCACAAGGACCACTACACACCAGACGAGCTTGCGCAGCTGCTCGATGTCAGTCCGGAGGTGATCCGGCACGAGGTGCGCGTTGGCCGTCTGAAGGCGTACACCATCGAGCACCGTGTGATCGATATCCGAAGAGTCGATGCGCTCGACTGGCTTCATCGTCGTCATGCAGAGATGTCATCGATGCTCGAGCCAGCGACGGAGAAGCCGCGCGCTGGCGAGTAGCAATCCTCGCGAGGTCCTCCGGGCCGGGGTGTGGCTAGGTCGTTACGATCGCCGCTCCGGCCGCGCGAAGCGCGTCGACCGTCTCGGCAACGATACGCGGGACGATCTCGTTCACCGGCAGGATGGCGTCGATCATCCCGACGCTCTGGCCGGCCATCGCAACGAGCTCGTACTGGCGGCCAGCAACGGCGGCAATGGCGATCTCGCGACGCATCTCTTCGGTATCGAGCGTGCCGGCACGCCAGGCCGCCTGCACACGCTCGGCAAACGGAGTGCGAATCACCGAGGGCACCGTTGCGTAATCGCCAGGCGCGGGAGGGAAGATCGCGTTCCAGGCGTCCAGCTTCATGATGTCGCCCGGGCCGGCGGCGACGATCATCTCCTTCCAGCCTTCCGCGATCTCCGCCTCACGCGATGCGAGAAAGCGAGTCCCCAGGTTCACGCCCTGCGCGCCGAGCGACAGCGCCGCGGCGACGCCACGACCATCGGCAATCCCGCCGGCCGCAACAACCGGCACCGGCCAGACAGCGTCGACCACCAACGGCACGAGCTCCAGCGTCGAGATCATACCGGTGTTGCCGCCCGACTCAGTTCCCTGGGCCACGATGATGTCTACTCCGTTTCTGGCCGCCTGCACC
>CALMXF010000337.1 GCA_937870985.1 uncultured Chloroflexota bacterium | reverse complement strand
GGTCGCGCTGGACGATGCAACCCGCGCCGAGGTCGTTGCCCGGCTGCGGCCTGTGCTGACTGCTGCCGAGGAAGACGCTGCCGACCTCGACGCGGCGCTGGCGGCGAGCGCGGTGTTGCTCTCGCGGCATGACGCGGACTCGTTCGCTCGTCGTGTTGCCGATCATGCAGAGGCAGTTGCGGCAGGGATTGCGCTCGTCATTGCGGCATCCCAGGCGCGGGCTGCGATCATCGGGTCGCGTGTTGTGATGGTGACGCTTGTTTCTGGCGGCGTGCGTAGTGTCGTGCCGATACCTGCGCAGATGCTTGCGGACATCGTCAACCGTGCGATCAGTGGCGGTTCGCTGCTTCGACTGGTCAACGGCGCGACAGGAGATATCGAACGTGACCTTGTAGCCCGCCTGCGTGTTGCGGGCGGCTCGATGCCGACGCAACGTGCTGCGCGCGCTGTGCTTGGCGAGACGTCGTGGCGTATACAGACCATTGCGCGGAGCGAGACCGTGAGCACGTATCGCGTGGCCGGCCAGCGGCAGGCGCAGCAGAACGCCGATCAGGTTGCGGGCTGGCACTGGACGGCGATGATTGGTAGCGCAGACCAGCCGTGCCCGGTCTGCTACTCGATGCACGGCACGTTTCACACGCTCAACGAATCGCTTGATAGCCATCCTCGGTGCCGTTGCGTGCAGTCGTTTGTCACCGCCGCGCAGATGGCGGGGGAGGCGGAGGCAACGGGTGAGGATCTTTACGCTGATCTGGACGAAGCGACACAACGCGGGATTCTCGGGCCGGCCGCACACGACGCGTATCGAGCGGGGCGAGTGACGCTGGCCGACTTCGTCGAGCCGACCGACCACCCTGTCTACGGGCCGGGTCTGCGCCGTCGCTCGAACCGGTCGCTGGGTATCGCGAGGCTTGCATGAACGATCCCGACTACCTGCGCTGCGACGCCTGCCAGAAGCCGGTCGCGGAAGTGCGCGGCACGACGTTTCGCATTCTTGCTCGTCATAACTCCAGGTGGCACCTGACAGTCATGACACTCGTCGAGATGGAAGCTATTGTCGAGCGCATGCGAAGAGGTGCTTCGCATGTGGATATTGCTTTGAGTGATACAGCGTGCGATAATCACAGCTGAGGCCAGTTGAATACAGCGCCATGAAGCGCCACGGAAAGCGGCAGTGACCGCGCCACCGGGGCGCTTTTCTGTTGCCTGAGACATGGAGGCGAGAGGCCGACATGACAGAAGAGACTACGGGCAAGCCAGGCGAGACGCTTGTGCCGCCCACGACCGAACCCCCCAGCCCCCAGACCCCGCCGGCCGGCGAGATGCCGCCGTGGGGCAAGGACTTCGATGCAGCGCGCGCATGGGCGACGATCCAGGGATTACGCAAGGTCGAAGACGAGCACAAGGCGCTGAAGCGGCAGGTCGATGAGTCTACCGCTGAAGCGCGGAAGGCCGAGGACGTTGCGCTCGCTGAGCAGAAGAAGTTCGAGGAGCTGGCGACCAAGCGGCAGAGCGATCTGGACGCGCTGAAGCCGAAGGCCGACAAGGCTGATCGCTACGAAACAGCGTTGAAGGCGCTCCTGACGACAGAACGCGAAGGGCTTCCTGCTCACATTCTGCCGTTACTGGATCGCATGGAGCCGGACGAGCAGCTCGCCTACATCGCCCAGAACCGCGAGACGCTCAAGCCTGCATCGACCACCGGTGTCCCGCCGACGCCGCCGGGCAACCGCCAGCCAGAGACGGCTGAGGACATCAAAAACCGCTACCTGAAGAAGGCCGGCATCCAGGTCTAGGGGCCGGGCCGGCCTCCACCGAAACGGAGTATCCGGTATGGCACTGATTACCAAGAGCGGCACCCCGTCGCTCTCGTCGGTTGTTCCACCGCAGTCCAGCGTCATTGGCTCGGGACTGAAGGCGGGCGAAGACATCGCAGGCGGCGACGCCTGCTACCTCAAGAGCGATGGCGCCGTCTGGCGTTCTGACGGCACGGCAAACAACGCCGCAGCCAAGGCGCACGGCATTGCTGCGCGCGCCGCCAAGTCGGGCGAGGCAGTCACCCTGTTCCGCAACGTCGAGTTCCACTACGGCTCTGCCCTGACTCCCGGAGCGCCGCTGTACGTCGCGGCGACAGCGGGACGACTCGATAGCGCCGCAACGACCGGCGGCACCGTGCCGGTCGCGTTTGTCGTGGATGCCTCTCGCATCTACTTCATCGGTTCGGCGTAGGCCGACCGGCTCGACGAAAGGACACGGCACGATAATGGCATTTGGAACGATCTTCACCCTCGATGTTGCAGCCGAAGCGCACAAGACCACTGCCGCCGATATCGGCGAGGACGCGCTATGGACAAACCTCGACGGCTACTTCCGCGCGCACAACGAGCTGTTCAATCAGGCTGCGGAAGTGATCGGAGAACGCACGACCGACCGGCAGCGGCGCTTTGGCGGGACGGCTGCCGTTGTCATGCAGGAGCTGGACGAGTTCGGCCAGCCGAGCGCCCAGAAGACGGCGATCCCCGGCTACAACGTCGGGTTCCCGCTGCGCCGCTGGGGCGCGGCAGTTCAGTGGACGCGTTTTGCGTTCGAGAACATGACCGCAGACGAGTTCCAGCGGCAGGTGAACGGGATCACCACCGCCGACGAAGACAACCTCTACGCGCAGATTTGCCGGGCGATCTACAAGCCGACTAACAGCACCTTCACTGACACACAGCAGATGCCCAGTCTCGATCTGGGCATCAAGGCGCTGGTCAACGCGGACAGCCAGCCAATCCCGACCGGCCCCAGTGCTGTGTCGTTCGATGGCGCAACCCATACCCACTACCTTGGCATCACGACCGCAAACACGCCGCTCCAGGCTGACTACGAGCGGCTGATCGAACACGTCGTTGAGCACTTCAACACCGGCTCGCCGGTCGTCTACATCAATCGCGCCGACGAGGCGAAGGTCAAGGCGTTTGCCGGGTTCACTGGCTACGTCGATGCCCGGCTGGTAGACCAGCGCGCAGCGCTTGTTGCGCGAACGCCGCTTGACATCCAGAACCTGTACGACCGCGCTATCGGGCTGCTGAACGGCGCGGAGATTATCGTCAAGCCGTGGATCAAAGCCGGCTACCCGTTCGCGTGGGTGCGTGGTGTGGAAGCGCCGGTCGTTCTTCGTCAGCCCGTGGCGCTGGGTGCGCAGTCGTTGCGGCTGGTTGCGCAGGACGAGAACCACCCGCTGCGGGCTCACGAGTGGGAGCATCGCTATGGCGTGTCCGTCTGGAACCGGCTCAATGGCGCAGTGCTGGACACAGTTACTGGTAGCACGACCTACACGATGCCGAGCGGCATCTAGGCCTGACGGGCGAACGAACTGAGGAGGGCTGCTAATGGCGGACGAGACGATCACCTACATCGTAGGCGGCCAGCGGGTTGACCCGGAAGGGAATCCCGTTGCCGAGCTGAAGAAGGTCGCGGCCAGAAAGACCACTGATGCCGACGCCGGCGACAAGACCCCTGAGCCCGGCGAGAAGGGCTCCTGACGATGACGCTGACGGTTCCGACCAGTTACACACGCGAGATGCTATCGGCCTGGCTTCATACCGTGGCCGGGCCATCGGTGGCTGGGGTGCTTGGCTGGTCGGCTCCGTCGAGCTATGACGAGATCATCAACGATGCGCTTTTCGCGCTTGGCGGCACCGCGCCCGACGATGTGGCTGATATCGCGGCGCTCCGGGCTGCTGCGCGAGTGGCGCTCTGGCAGGCGGTCGTCGAGCAGACGACAACGCTCTATGACGTGACAATGCCGGACGGCGTTCGCGTCGTCCGCAACCAGATTCAGGAGCAGGCGTTGGCTGCGCTCCGAACAGCCCGGCGGGCTGCAATGGAGGCTGGCGTCACGCTCGCCGTCGGACGTGCTGAGTGGCGGCAGTCGTCACCGTTCGATGCGCGGCAGGCAGGTGACGAGCTGTGAGCACGCCAAGCGCCTACGAGATCACCGAGATTCGCGGCGTCGTGGCTGGGCTTCTGGCCGACACGGCAACCGTGCGGCGCGCATCGGCCGGGGCAGAGCCAGCGCCGGGCTACGAGCCAGCGATGACGTGGCCGGTGGTGGCGACGATCCCGTGCCGCTTTCCTGTCCCGATTGCCGGGTCGGTGTTGGGGCACGTGCCGGGCGCAGGCATCGACATCGTGCAGCGTCGCTACGGGCTTATCTGTGCGCAGAACGCTGGCGTCCTGGAGGGCGACCAGATCGGGCCGGTGATCGACCTGACGGGCAGGCAGCTGAACGTCCGGCCGATGAAGGTTGACGCCGTCGTGTTGCGTTCGACACACATGCTCGTTGTGCTCGAAGAATACGGGGTGACGTAATGGCCACTGGCGTCGGCGGGACGATGAGCCTGACGTGGTACGGCAATCAGTTGCTTGCGCAGATTCACGAGCAGACCGCGCGAGCGATGGACGCAGTTCTGTCCGACGCAACGGCATCAGCTCAGCGAAGCGCGCCAATTGACACAGGCGCGCTCAAGAACTCAATCACGTTCAAGCCAGCCGTGAAGACGGGCGGCGCGCTCGTCGGCTCGTTCGGCTCATACGACATCGGCTATGCGATCTATCAGGAGATGGGCACCTACCGGATGGCGGCGCGACCGTATCTGCGTCCTGCTGCTGATGCGTTCTTCCCAACGCTGCTGGATCGGATCGGGAAGCTATGAGCGTGATGATGCCGGACTACGCGGCCGCCGTTGTCGCGCACCTGAGGGCGCAGTCTGCGGTTCTGGCGTTTGCGCCATCGGCACGGATTGCGATGCACATCCCGGATTCCGCCGACATGCCTGAGAACTGGATCATCGTTTCCCCGGCCGGCGGCCGGGGCCCAATCGGCCGTAGCCCGTACCTGTCGGCTCGGCTGGACGTGATGACTTACGGCGTGACTGGATACGAGGCGATGCGGGGCGCGCGGATTGTTGCTGGCGTTCTAACGCCGCCGGGGCGTTCGACGCGCATCCGGCAGTTGGACTGCGTGATTGCTGAAGTTGCGATGGAAGCCGGGTTCATCCGTCTCCAGACGCCGCGTGAGGGCTGGCCGTATGTCGCGACGCCGTATGCGCTCACAGTGCTCAGAGAGGCCGTGCCGGCATGACAGTGATCCCGGTGATGCAGCCGATCCTGGCCGACCAGCCGGACGTCTGGCGCGCGCTGACTGACGAGCAGTTGCGGCTGGCGTTCGAGACGGACGAGCACGGGTTGTTGACCCGGCGCGCAATGGGAGTGCGGCAGGATGCAATGCTCGACCGCTGGTATCTGATTCGCAACATCTACGGCTGGAAGTCGAAGAATGGGCGAGTGGAGACGCACTTCACGGTGGCCGGCATCGAACGGCCATATCACGGGCCATGGGGTGTGTATGCGGCATTCCAGCAGATCACCCAGGATAGCGAGACGGCCCGGACGATGACGCTCGACGCGCACGAGATCGGCGCGATTGAGCCGATCACAACGGCGCAAGCCCGTGCGCTGTACGACCGCATTCGTGTGCGAGTCGGGCAGCGCGCTAACCTCGGGCCACGGCCCGGTGAGATTGCTGGAAGGAGGTGATGCCCAGGTGAAGATCTACCGATGGGTGGACGGCCCGTCGTCAGTCTCGGCTATCGGCGCGCCAGGAACCGCGCCGATAAGTCGGGGCTCGACGATCAGCCTGACCGGTGAGCAGCTCACGTTCTACGAAGCGCGTGGGCACGTTTTCGAAGAGGACGCGCCGGCGCTGGACGACAGGAGGGAGCGCAGGGCAAAAGCAAAGCCGACGACTGAGGAATCCTGAAATGGGCGCAACCGTGGCCAGAGAGGCCCGGCTAGCCCGCATCCGTAGAGGAGCATCTCCATGGCTGACGCTACCGCTGTTCTGTTTGGCATCGCGAACCTGTACGTTGCCGAGTTCGATGCCACGAACGCCTTCCCGATTGACACGGTCGGCGCGGGCGACTTCGGCCCTGTGTGGACAAAGGGCGCGGGCCAGACGCCGGTATGGGCCGGTGTTGGATACACCCAGGAGGGTGTCGCGTTCAACATGAGCATTGATCGGGGCGAGATTGCCGCCGACCAGGTGCTTGACCCGCTCTTCCGGCCGATTACTGGCCGTAGCGTGACGCTCGCTTCGAACCTGATCGAGTTCACCCCGAACAACCTCAAGCTTGGCCTTGGTCAGGGCGCGGTTTCGACCGTGGCTGCTGGCGCGAGCACTCGTGGCTACGACCAGTATGCGGTCACAGGTAACGTCGTTGACGCCTACAACACCTGGGGTGTTGACGCGCAGCAGCCGGACGATGGCGAGCCGTTCCGCCTGATTGCCTGGAAGGGGCTGGCGACGTCGTCGTTGCAGTCCACCCTCGGGCAGCGTGACACTGCCGCACGCGTCCCCATCGAGATTACTGCGCTGCCGGACGACTCTGTGTCGCCGGCCCGCATTCTGACGCTACGCAAGTACATCCCGGCCACCGGGTAAGCCATAGCGTGCGATTGATTGTGTGATCACGAGAGGGAGGCCAGACTATGACCACCAAGACCCCACTACTGACGCTGGATATCGCTGTCCCCGACCGCTTGCCCGTGGCGATCACGGTCGGGGATGAGCGGCGAGTGTACGAGCTGCGCCAGCCGGCCGAGTACTCGACAATCGAACGCAAGCGGCTGTCGTCGCTCTTGCAGGGCATTGTCGAGTTCGAGCAGGCCGATGAGGCGGCGATCACGGACGACGATGTGCGTGTGTACGAAATGGCGTTGCGTCAGGTCATGCGGATTGCGATGCCGGACGTGCCGAACGACGTGGCTGATCGGCTGTCATTGGCTGAACATGGGCGGCTGGCTGCGCTGGTCGTCCAGCTTTTTACCCAGACGGCGGCGCTACCGAAGCTGACGCCTCCGGAGCCGGAGGCGGAGCCAGTGGGCCCGGCTCGGCTTCGGCGTCTGGCCAGCCGGTTGACCTTGGCGAAGTCCTCGCCCGGCTCAGCCGCTTCTACGGGGGACGGCCCTCCCAGTGGCTTGGCGAGCCTGAGCCGCTAACGAGGGCGCTGACGATGATGATCCCGCGTCTGCAAGCCGAGGAGATGCTGCTGTGGGCGCATGTGTGGCGCGTTGCCGGCGGGGCGGGGTCAGCGGTTGCTGCGTCGAGTCACAAGGCAGCCGAGGCCGCGTATGCCACCTATCGTGCGTTCGTTGACCAGATGCGTGAGCAAGCCGGGATCGTGGCTGACGAGGCTGCGGCAGCCGGACGAACGGTGCTACGGGGCGCGGACGACCTGAGACGCTGGTTCTGGCAAGAAGGTCAGGTGCGTTTGTGACGAACAATATCGCCAACGCTGATATCCGTTTGGGCGCTGACCGATGAGTGCCGGGGCGCTACTCGGCACGGCCGTCCTTGAGCTGCGAGTTGATGATGACCAGCTGAAGGCGGGTATCGAGGGCGCGAAGCAGCGCGTGGAGGGCATGCGCGGCTCGTTCGTCTCGGCTGGCCAGACAATGATGGAAACCGGCCGGTCGATGACGATCGTCTCAGCCGGGGCGTTGGCGCTTGGCGCGGCAGCGGTGAAGGTCGGGATCGACTACGAGTCGGCCTTCGCTGGAGTCCGCAAGACAGTCAACGCGACCGAACCGGAGTTCGCGGCGCTCTCGGCGGGCATCCGGCAGATGGCGCTTGAGGTGCCGGCATCGGCGGCGTCGATTGCGTCTGTTGCGGAAGCCGCCGGGCAGCTGGGCGTTGAGACGCCAAACATCCTTGGCTTCACTCGCACAATGGTTGATCTCGGCGTCTCGACGAACATGAGCGCTGAGCAGGCTGCCACCTCATTAGCCCGGCTGGCCAACATCACGCAGATGCCGCAGACGGAGTTCGGACGGTTGGGTAGCGTCGTTGTGGCGCTCGGTAACAACTTCGCCACCACCGAGTCCGAGATTGTCGAGATGGGCCTGCGGATTGCGGGCGCTGGTCACACCGTCGGGATGACCGAGCCGCAGATCATGGGCTTTGCGGCGGCGCTATCGTCGGTCGGCGTTGAGGCGCAGGCCGGCGGCTCGGCGATCAGTCGCGTCATGATCGACATGGCCTCCGAAGTGTCTGCCGGCGGGGCGAAGCTGGAGACGTTCGCGACGGTCGCCGGGATGACAGGCGCTGAGTTCCAGCGTGCGTTCAAGGAGGACGCCGCCGGAGCGATCATCTCGTTCATCGAGGGTCTGGGCGGCATTCAGGCGGCCGGCGGCGACGTGTTCGGCGTGCTGGACGAGCTGGGCTTGTCCGAAATCCGCGTTCGCGATGCGCTGCTACGTGCTGCCGGCGCGGGAACGCTCTTCAGTGACGCGATCAAGCTCGGCTCCGAAGCGTGGGTCGAGAACACGGCGTTGACCCACGAGGCCAGTGAACGCTACAAGACCACCGCGTCACAGCTCCAGATCCTGAAGAATAACCTCGTCGAGGTGGGCATCAGTCTCGGGGCGACGCTCTTGCCGATGCTGAACCAGGTTGTTAGCGGGCTCCAGACGCTGACCGGCTTCATTTCGGGGAGCGTCGTGCCGGCGTTCAACGCGCTACCCGGCCCGGTCAAGACGTTCGGCGTGGTGCTGGTTGGACTGCTGGCTGTCGCTGGGCCGCTGCTGGTTGTGTTCGGGATGCTGGCCGTTGCAATCGGAGCAATCAGCACGCCGGTACTGCTCGTTGTTGCTGGCGGGGCGGCGCTGATTGCGCTGCTAGTAGCGCTGGAGGCGCACACTGGGGCGCTATCGGCGGCCTGGGGCCTGCTGAAGTCTGCGTTCGAGGGCGGCAAGTTCATCTTCGATTCGGTCAAGGAGTGGTTCTCGGGGCTGTCCGATCTCATCAAGAAGGCGGTCGAGTCCATCGCGTTGGGCGGGAAGGCCATTGCGCTGGTGCTTGCCGGCGACTTCGGTGGGGCCGTCAAGGCTGCTCAGGACTCGATGAAGGTCTGGGCGGACAGCACGCAAGAAGAGACTGCGAGAGCAACTGGCGCAGTCACCAGCGCGGCGAAGGAGTCGCGCGCGGCGTGGGCAGACTGGGTTGCCGGGCAGAACAAGGCCTATGACGAAGCGCAGAAGGGCCGATCCAAGGACGAAGCCGAGTTCAACGAGTGGCTGAACTCGCGTTCGACGAAGATTCGGTCGAACGAAGCGACCGTCGTCTGGAACATGAGCGACCGGTCGATGCAGCTCAGCCGGACGAAACTTCAGGAGGCGCTCGAAACCGTCCTTGCAGAGGCGTCCGCCGAAGTTGGCAAGAACGTGACGTTGAAAGACCTTGAGGCGGGTTACATCAACGTCTGGGACGCCGAGGCCGGGGCGCGATCCGTTAGCCTCCAGAAGTACATCGACATGGTCGGGCTACTGGCCTCGGGCGTCAAGTTCGCTGGGAAGGCGGCACAGGAAGCCAGCGACGACTACACCGCGTTCGGGGAAGGCCTCTACTACACGCAGGCGGAGTCTGCGGCGCTTGTTGCTCGAACGACAGCGCTGGGCACGGCAATGGCCGGCATGGGCGGCGACGTTGGCGCGGCGTTCACGCTCGTATCGCAGGCCGTGTCGAGTGGCATGACGACGGCGGGCGGGGCTATCGACGCGTTCGTCGCGAACGGCCAGATACGGTTCAGCGACTTCCGCGCCACCGCCGAGACGGAGATGCAGAAGGCGCGGGTGGCGCTCGCCGAGGCTCTCGCCGCGCCAGAGCCAGACCCGCAGGCCATTGCAGGCATCCAGGGATACATTGACACGCTAACCCGGATCGTCGAGGCAGGAACCGCACGCGCCGGCGAGTTTGGCAAGGCGCTCGATCCGGTCATTGAGGCGTACAAGAACCTCGGGCAGGCAGCCGCCGAAGCTGGCAACCGCATGAGCGAGTGGGAGTCGAAGGGCAAGCAAGCCGGCACGGCCATCGACATCCTTGACCAGCAGCTCGCCGACGGCAGGATCACGACCGATCAGTACAACGAGTCCAAGGCAAAGCTCGTCTGGCTCCAGGAGCGGGCGACTGGCGGGGCGCTGGACGAGGGCAACGCCTACGTTGACGCGACGGTCAAGACGGCCGAGTACACCCAGAAGCTCGACGACCTCAACAGCAAGTACGCGGACAAGAACTCCAGCGAGTACCGGCTGGCGCTGGCGGCGCTAACGGCGCAGTACGACCCGGCCAGCGCTGCCGGGCTAACGATGGCCGATACGCTCGGGAATCTCGCCAAGTCGATGGACACGACAATCGAGAAGATTGTCAACCTGCTTGTGCAGCTGGGCATCTTCGACCAGACGCAGGCTGAGGCGGTGCTTGGCGTCAAGGCTGAGGACGCGGAGACTGGCACGCAAGAGGCGAAGGATTCCGCGCAGGAGTTTGCGGACGCTGAGTACAAAGCGACGCTGGAGGCCGACACTGGCGGCGCGATTGACGCCACGAAGGACGCCGCCGACAAGGCCGCCGAGTATGCCGGTGGCACGTACGAGGCGGCGCTGGCAGCCGACCCGAGCGACGCGAAGACGAAGAGCGGCGCAGCCACCGATGCGGCGCGGGCGTTCGCCAACGGCAACTATGTCGGCGTGCTAGCGGCAGAGAACTCGCAGGCGCTGGAAGCCATTGGCGCGGTGCAGACGGCGGTTGACAACCTGCCGAAGAACTTCACGATCTATGCCGAGCTGAACTACACGGCAATCGAAGCCGGGATGGTTCGTGTTGCGGGCCTGATCCCGCACTCCCCGGCAAAGTGGGGGCCGCTGGCGTTCACCCCGGACTGGGGCTACATCACCGAAGGGTTCGCAGACGACACGCTACCGGCAGTCCAGACCGGGGTCGGGACAATCCGTGGGGCGTTGGGCATCGACGGCCAGCCACTTGGTATGTCGCTTGGTGCGGGCTATGCGGCCGGGATTACGGGTTCAACTCCGGCGATCACCGCTGCGGCCGTTGACGCAAGCGAGGCGGCCAGCGAAGGCGTTGTGCTCGGGATGGTGGACGCCCGGCGATTCCAGGGTGAGACGTTCCTGAGGGAGCTGAACGATTTCGCTGCGTTCGTTGTTGACATTGTGAGCGAGTCCGCCGGCCAGTTTGAGGACGGCATGCTTACCGCTGCCAAGGGCTACATGGACGCGGCGAAGAGCGCGTTCGAGCTCTTCCAGCAGGCGTTGGATCTGATCGGCGCGTTAGACGCCAGCAACGCCAGCCTCCAGCACGCGGTGCAGGCTGCGACCGACCTCGCAACGCTGACCGAGCACATTGTCCTGTCCGCCGGCGACTCGGTGGCGTTGATTGACGCCAGCCGCCCTGAGGGCTTCCTGTCGCGGGCTGGCGAGTACGCAGACGCCGCCGGCAAGGGCGTTGACCTGATGCAGTCCGGCGTCGATTTGCTAGCCGCGTTAGACGGCGTTGCCAGTGATCTGGGCCGAGCGAAGGACGCGGCGTCGCAGGTCAAGTTCCTGACTGAGCACGTGATGCTATCTATCGGGGACAGTGCACGTTACCTCGATGCAGAGCGCGGCGCGTCGTTTACTGAGGCGGCAACCGCTTACGCTGACGCGTCCGAAAAAGGCATCGACCTAATGGAGCGTGGCGCGGCGCTGATGGCGACACTTTCGGGCCTGTCGGGCGATCTCGGGCGCGCCCAGGATGCAGCGTCGCAGGTGAAGTTCCTGACCGAGCACATTGTCCTGAGCATCGGCGATAGCGCCGACTACATTGCGGCAACACGTGGCGGCGGTTTTGTCGAACGAGCGCGAGCGTATGCAGAAGCCGCGACGGCCGGCCTTGCGCTGATGACCGAAGCGGCGACGGCGCTTGGCTCGCTCGGGTTGCTGGCGCAGGCTGACTTCATCGTTGCGAACGACGCAGCGTCGCAGGTGAAGTTCCTGACCGAGCATATCGTCGCGTCCCTTGGGGATTCGGCGGCGCTCTTCTCGACCGGCGGGCTGGAGCATCTTCAGGCGTACCTGACGGCGGCAACGGCGGCGCTGGCACTGATGAGTAGTGTCGTATCGGCGGTGGAGGCGATCTTCGATTTCGCGTCGCTGGCCAAGGGCGGCGTTGACCTGTACACGCAGGCAGCCCGGATGGTCGAGCTGACCGAGTACGTTGTGCGGCAGATGCAACTCTCCGCGTCGATGTTCTCGTCCGCCGGACTGGCAGCGGTGTCTGAGTACTCGGGCGCGGCCAGCGCGGCGATGGACACGATGGGCAAAGCCGGGGACGCGCTTGAGGCGATCTTGATGTTCTCGACGATCCAGACCGGTAACCGCGATCTGGTCGGCATCGCAGCCAGCATGGTTGCGCTGATTGATCTCATCATCCAGCAGATCGGGACGGTTGCGGCGCACTGGAACACTGCCGGGCTGGAGGCAGTGAGCGCGTTCTCGAAGGGCGCGAACGACGGGCTACAGGTCATGGCCACGGCCGGCGAGGCGTTGAAGGCGATCTTGCTCTATGGCGATCTCGACCCCTCCACCCGCGAGAATCTGCGGCAGTTGGCGTGGGAGATGACCGGCGTTGCTGACTACATCCTCGACATGCTGCGGCAGATTGCGCGCAACTACTCGACCGACGCGCTGGAGTCGCTTGGCGCGTTTGCCAGTGTCGCCGGGCAACTGCTCGGGCTGGTCAAGACTGCCGCCGACGCGTTCAAGGCGATGGTCGATCACAGCCGGGTGACGCAGCAGCACGCCGACGCGTTCCTGTCGTCGTGGGAGATCGTCATCGACCTGGTGCAGCGGGTTGCGGAACTGGCCAGCACCCAGGGTGTGCAGGACGCGTTGCGTTTTCTGTCGGCGGTCGAGGAAATCGCGGCGCTCATTCAGGCAGCGAACGCCACGATTCAGGCGGTTCAGCCGGCCGCGCTACCGAGCGTGCCGGGCGGGGCAACCGGGGCAACGACCGCGCCAAACACTGGCGCGACCACAACCAATCAGCCGCCGGCCAGCGGTG
>CALMXF010000336.1 GCA_937870985.1 uncultured Chloroflexota bacterium | reverse complement strand
CCGCAGGGCTGGGGACTTACTCCCCCTCTCCCAAGGTTGGGAGAGGGGCGGGGGGTGAGGGCCGTCCCCCATCCCTACGCTGCCCCCACGCATCCATCCCACCAGACAGGTTCGCGACGTTCGCATGGCCGCGTTGCTTCAGCATGCTCGTCACCAGACTGCTGCGGTAACCCGCGGCGCAGACCACGACGATCGGTTGCTCGGGGGCGCCATCAAGCATCTCCCCCTGAAGGAGCTGTTCGGCCGACACATTCAGCGCGCCGTCGATGTGGCCGAGCGCAAACTCCGCTCGGGTTCGAACATCGAGCACCCGGGCGCCGCCCGAAGCGATTCGCGGCGCGGCCATCTCAACGCTCATCTGCTCGATTTGCTGTACCGGCAGGCCGGCCGCTGCCCACGCATCCCGGTCGGCCACGACGTAGCCGCCGATCGTATCCAGCCCGATCCGGCCCAGCTGAATGACCGCCTCGCGCACGTCCTCCCGGTCGGCCACGACCAGCACGATCGGCCGGTCATACGAAGCAGACCAGCCAGCCCAGTTCGGCAGGCTCGATCCTACGCCGATATTCAGTGACCCCGGCAGGAAGCCGGTCCCGAACTCCTCTGCCGGCCGGACGTCGATCAACGTCACTGCTCCACGCTCCCCGGCCAGGATGGCGCGTAGCTCAGTCGGGTCCAGCTCGTCCGGCTGCGGTGGGCCGCCGAGGATCTGCGGCCCGCGCTTGTTCAGCTGCTTCATCACCGGAAAGTAGACCGGGGAGGCCGGCAGGTCATCGAGCATCAGCCGGATGAACGATTCCTCCGTCATCGGCTGAAAGGCGTAGTTGAACCGCTTCTCCTGCCCCATCGTCGTGCTCTCGGCATCGCCGATCGCCTTGCCGCACGCCGAGCCGGCCCCATGGCCCGGGTAGACGACGATGTCGTCGTCCAGCGCCATCAGCTTCTCGTGGATCGTCCCATAGAGCGCAGTCGCCAGCCCCTGGGTATAGGTCGCGCCAAGGAGATCTGGCCGGCCAACCGCGCCAACGAAGAGCATGTCGCCGCTGAACAGCATCGGCGCGCTGTCCGGCTCGGCTTCGTTGCCCACCAGGATGCAGATGTGCTCCGGCGTATGCCCCGGCGTCAGCAGGATCTCCAGGCGCAGCTCGCCAACCTCCAGCGTGTCTCCATCATGGACCGGCTGATGCGGGAACTCGTTCTCGCCGACGGCGCTGAGGAACATCGTCGCGCCAGTTCGTTCGGCCAGCTCACGGGCGCCGGATGCGTAGTCGGCATGGATGTGCGTTTCGAGAATATGGGTGATTGTCAAGTCGTGCGCAGAGGCCAGATCGAGATAAACCTCGACATCGCGGCGAGGGTCAATCACCACTGCCTGTCGGGAGTGAGCCGAGCCAAGCAGGAACGATGCCTGCGCGAGACCATCGGTATAGATCCGCTGGAAGAACACGGGAGACCTCACCTTCACTCACGGATTGCACACGCGCCGGCCGCGCGACGCCAGACGGGAAAGGTCGATGATACGCTTGGATCACGATGACAGCATCAGCTGGACGATCAACCGAAAACGACCGGGGGTCCTTGCCGTTCGGACCGGGCCTCGTTGTCGTGATCCTCGGCCTGTTGCTGGTCGCAGTCGTCGCCGCCGGTGTCTGGCTGAACCATCGCGACCGCACGCCGGCCGAATCAGTCGTGACAATCGCCGCGCTCCGCGCCGACCCAACGCGCTACGACAACCAGATCGTCCATATCGAAGGGCAGGTTGAGGACGTCCGCGAGGCGCCATTCCTCTCCCAGTACGCACTGTACACCCTTCGCGATGAAACCGGCTCGATGCGTGTCCTGACCCAGCACGGCGCCCCGCCCACGGGCGCTCCAACCCGGCTGGTTGCTACTTACCATGCCAGCGTCACGCTCGACGACGAGTTACGCGCGATCATCCAGGATCGGCTCGGGGCCGCGGCCGGCGAGCTCACGCGACTACTGCCCGGCATTCCACTCAACGTCGTCTTTCTGGAGCAGGAGCGATACGAGCCGACGTCGTCCCGGCGTTCCCCGGCGCCCTTGCGATTGTTTGCCACGCAGCGACACGCCTCGGCGTCGTCGATACGCTATGTGGCGAGCAGGAACGACGACCGAACAGTCCACCCGGTCGCATTCCGAATCGGTTTAGCTGGGGGCAGTTCAGCTCTGGTTACGGTGGAGGGCCGCTGAATCTGCTGTCATCGCGGTCGGGTCTTTGACCTTCTCGCGGAAGATGTCGCGAAGCTCGGCTTCGCGGGCAATCTTGGCTTCCTCGCCGGCCACCCGCACTGCCTCAAGGCGAGCCTTGATCTGATCGACGATCCCCGGCCTCGGCTCGACGTCCCCGACGACCCGGGCAACGCCGTCCGGTCCGGTCACCTCGAGCTCGACGCCGGCCTGCATCTCCAGCAGCTTCGACGCTGCGACGCCGACGCCAGTTCCGATCGCTGTGCCCACCAGGATCTTGATCCCGTTATTCACTGTGATCTCCT
>CALMXF010000335.1 GCA_937870985.1 uncultured Chloroflexota bacterium | reverse complement strand
GACGCCCGCCTCGGCCAGGCCACCGGCCCGGTTCGCGGCGTCGCGCCAGTACGCGACCTCAGCGCGTAGCTCATCTCGTCGCTCCTGTTCGATCTCTCGGTCGCGTGCCATGACGTAGCCCGGCACGATCCAGCCGCGGATGAGCGCTATGACGACGAAGACTAGCGCGCCAATGGCCCCGCCCTGGTCGCCCAGCGTCCCCCACGCGGTCTGGTCCACTGCTACTGCCCATCGTCCGGCTCACGGTCCAGCACCTCCAGCGCCGCGATCGCGCCGAAGTGAACATAGGCCAGCCGCCGGGATGCATCAGCCGGCTGCGTCACTTCCAGTGCGGGCGGGATGCCAACGCCGTGGTGGTCGACGCCACGGTCGATGATCTGGTGGTCCGTGCAGCGCACGTGTAGCTGCCCGCCGCCGATCAGATGGACGACCAGCGTGTATGGTGTCATCGGTGCTTCCGGTCTACGCGCTCGACGCGATCGCCACGGATGACACGTGTCCGGCCCAGCGCGGCCGCGACGTCCGCCCGCATCGGCACCGCCGCCGCCTGCGCCGCCTCCATCTGCTGCTGTCGAGCGATGATCGCACCGTCGACCATCGCGGCAGTCACCTGCCCGAGATTCACCGCGTCCAGCGGGATCGCGTCGTACAGCGTGATCGCGGCTCGCGGGTTCGTGTCGGGATCATCGTCATACCAGGCGACCATCGCGTCGACGCCCGCCGCGCGCGGCACGATCTCCATCACTCGGTGATACAGCATCGGTGACTCCTCCTCGACTAGATCGGCACCACTGATAGCGCCGATACGAAACTTTTGACGGTCAGCTCGACGTCGCATAGCTGCGCAGACGAGACCACGAGCGCGTTCGCCTGGCGCAGTACGTGGCCGTCTACGTCCACCAGGTACGGCGTGATGTCCAGGACGACGTCGCCGTTCCATGGCCCACCCAGCGCGCTGGTCCTGTCCACTCCGTTGATCGAGAGCCCGAACGCAGGAGTCGCGGCCGTCGGCCCCTCATAGATCCCGTAGCTAAGCGAGTGCGTATGCGTCGGGATCGTGTGCGAGTGGCTATCGATCGAGTGCGTATGTGCCGGGATCGTATGCTTATGCAGAGCCTCGGAGTTCGTCGCGATTGCTGAAATGTTGTGCTTATGGAACGTAAACCCACTCGTCCACAACGTCTTCGTACTCGCCTCTGTCCCGTTCCGTCCACCATAGATACCGTAATCGAGTCCTGACCCCCACCCACTGGCAAATACCATCTGCTGCAGATAGGCTGGGTCAGTCCAACTTGTCGTCGGCTGTGCCTGCCCGATCTGGTGATAGTGTTCGCCGATATCGTTGGCGGTCACTGCCGCGTCGATAGAGTGCGTATGCGCCGTGCCACCATCCGACGTGACGCCACCGCCAGAATTAGCCGCAGTCGGCGACGCGTTGCTGGTCGGCGCGCCACCGGACGCCGCTGTCGAGACATTCGATCGGACCTTGCGCTTCACCAGCCGCAGCTCCGCCCGGTGCAAGTACGTCACGGCGTTGTCATAGTCCACGGTCACCGTTGCTGTGTGCGTGCTATCGACGCTCTCCCGGTACGGTCCGTGGATCTCCCGATACGTGTACGGGCGCATCGCGACCTTGAGCGCCCACAGATCCTCGATCGCCCGCGCGATCCGATCGCCGGCGCCCTCGCTGTGCTGGTCAGCCGTCGACAGCTCGAGCTCCCACCGGTCGGAGCCGTCCGCCTGGAATGTCCGCCGATAGCCCATGATGTAAACCGCCGCGTCGATGCTGCGCCATGCGCGTCGACCGCCGGCGTCCGCGACGACACCGGCGTACTGAAGCCGCGCCGTCTGCCCGAGCAGGAAGGTCGGCGAGCCCGCCTCGATATGGCGGAGTAGCGCCACGTCGGCCTCGTAGTGCTCTGCCGGTGTCGCGTGGTACCCCAGCCAGGCGGCCGCGATGTCGTACAGCGTGTCTGCCGCAGCCACGATCTCGGCGGTGCTATTGCTGATCGGCGCCACCTGATCGACGTCCAGGACCTTCGTCCGCTCGCCGTAGGCGGTCACCGACGCGCCGTCGCGCAGATACCAGTACGGATTGCCATCCGGCCCAGTCGCGGTCTGGATCGTGTAGGGCGTCGTGCGACTGGAGTGCTCGAGTGTCAATGCGTTGATGCCCTCACCGGCGCCGAGCGGGACCACGTAGTTCCATAGTTCAGGATCGTCGCCAATGGCGCGGAGCGCGGCCAGCGGCACCACCCCGAGATCGACCGACGGCTGAGCTACGTTGCGGATGACCAGCCCGGACTCCGCCCCCGCGGCCCCCAGATGGACGACCCGGTTGAGGTTGTCCTCGCGGACGTGCCAGCCCATCGTCTCGGCGACCTGCCGCAGCGCCGCCCAGCGTGACACGCCGTCGAAGCGCGCCGACGCTAGCACCCCGGTATCGATCGTGCCGGCCGTCCACCCCGTGCCGGACAGCAGTGTCCCGACGACGCTCGACACCGCCGCGCCGGAGAACGTCATCCCGAGGAGCGTGTTCTTGTGGACCATCTGCGCGCCGATGCTACGACCGCCCACCGTCAACACCCGGTCGTCGCGGTCACCCACGCGGAGATCCGGCGTATCCACGATGCCGCGGAAGAGCAGACCCTCGCCCTCCCGGCGCAAGCGGATCTCGCGGCCGCGCGTCAGGAGTGCCGCGCTCGGCTCGGTCGCGTCGATCGTGACCGTCCAGGCGCCGAGCTCATCCAGCCGTCCGCTGTAGTCCGCTGACAAGATGCCGGTCACCGGTCCCGATCCGAGGCGATTGCCGGCGGCATCGTAGACATCCAGCGCGAGCCGAGGGTCATAGGTGATCGGGATCACTCGCCGGCTGGTCGACTCTGTGACACTCACCGTGCCCGCGTCAACCGCGCCCAGCGCGATCGCCGGCACGGCCTCGGATACGCCGACGGTGCTGGTATCGTCTGCCGCCAGCGTGATTGCGCCGGCAACGACCTCATCGGCCGCCGGCGTGGTGCTGTCCACGACGCTGGCAACCACGCTGATCGACGACGCTTCGTCCGCGCCGGCTGTAACCGCCTCGGCAGCGCCGAGGCCGATGGAAACGACCACCTCGTCGACCGAGACCGTGGTAGCGTCAGCCGCCGACACAACCACGACTACATCAACGGTCGCGACCTCGGTTGCCGCAACCGTGCTTGCGTCACTCGCCGGCACCGTCACCGAGACGGCGCCGGCGTCGTCCACGGATACCGTGGTCGCGTCGGACGCGCTCTTATCGACCGTCGTGGTGTACGTAACGTCCAGCTTCGCCGCTGGCCCTGTGGAGTGCTCATACCCCCGGAACGGTTTGATGGATGAGCCCGAGACGGCACCCAGGTAGATCAGCGCGACCCCGGACGCGAGATACCCTGCCGTGGCCATCTCCTGGATCACATCGGTGATATCGGGCGACGAGTAGACCGTCCCGGTGCTATAGGCCGGGAGAGCCCAGTCTGTGTACGCGGTGGTGCGTGTGGGAGACGAGCACTCCGACACACTGGTCGGTTGCGCGGCGCCGTCTGCTGCCTGCGCTTGGACGCGCACAGTCCCCGCTGACGCCTGGTTGCTGTCGGCAGTGATCGACACGGTCGCCGCCGTGATCGTCGCGCCGTTGAGCGCCGACAGCCCCGTGAAGCGCAGGAAAGCCGAATTGCCGGACGATAGATTGATGCTGTCAGAGGTGCGGTTGAAACTGGTCTTCCAGTAACCGTCGTCGTTGCCGGCTGCGATGGAGACGCTGAGTGTCGCCACAGTCTACGCCCAGACTCGTCTAGACGTTGATCGTGTAGGTGACAGTGAACTGCCAGGTGGCGGCGCTCGTCTTCGTCCCGAGGTTCTCCGCCTTCCGGCTTAGCATCTGCCCGCCACTCGCCGCGTTGAAGATGCCCCACTCATACCAGTCATGGTTCGCGTCGCCAGTGGCAAACGTGGAGCGAAACGTGAGCACATTCGTGGAGCGGCTCGGGTAGGTGGCATCCATGGCCTTCCGCGTCTTGCTGGCCCCCTGGAGGTCCGTCTGCGCCTTTGCGTGCGCCGTGCTGGAATTCCCCACGCCCAGGTACGCGTTGCTATTGGTGAACTTGTTGTAGGACGCGCCGCCCGTGATCGCGTCGGCCAGCATGTCGGCCGCGAGGTTCTGAAATGGCACCTAAATCTCTCCTGTCCGTAGCTTCCGTCGGTAGCGCGCCTCCAGGCGCTCGATCTGCTTCTCGCGGATCACCGGCCGGCCCTGCGGCGTCTCCCACGACACGACCGTCCTCGCGCAGTCGGGCGGCCCGTCGTCCGGCGTCCGCCCATCGCGCCATTCGGCGATCTCCACCTCAGTCCGACTATATCCCGGTCGCCCGGTCTCTGCTGTCGCTGGCATATAGACCTCCGTCGCGCTGCGCGAGCACTAGTGATATGCCCTCTATTGTGATCGCCGCCACGGCGTGCGTCCACCCACTAGCGATACACCGGCCAGAACTCGATACGTAGCTCCGCATTCGGGCAGCCGGTGACGACGAGTGTCTGCGACCCTGGCAGGAGTCGCATGAAGCCGACCTGTAAGGATCCCTGAGAGAACGCGGCGTAGTCGCTCGCCCACGTCGCGCCGTTGTCGGTCGACCGTTCGACCGTGTAGGCCCCGGCGTCGACGCGCAACTTGTGCTGGTTGTTCGCGGCCGTCCGCGTGGACGCCCAGGTCTCGCCGGTCAGCCCGTGGGTCACCGCGGGAGTGGCGAAGCCGTTGGCGGCGTTTGCCTCTAGCAGGAACCGGATAGCATGCACGTCGCCGTTGCCGTCGTTAGTGACTGTGACATTCACCGATCCGCTGCGCAGGGATGCGGTGGCAACCGTCAGGTCTGGCGCGCGCCAGTCGGTGTATCGATCGAACGTGAGCGTCACTGCCGCCGACCGGAGTGACTGATACGTGACCACCGGCCGCGCGACATCGACCGCCCTGGCCTCTGCCCAGCGCTCGCTGCCGTCGGCGCCGATCGACCACAGCTGCCCGCGCCCGATCGCCTGGATATCACTCACCAGCTGATCGCTCGCGCTATCCAGCCCGGCGCTGTCCGGCGCCGTCACCAGCGCCCGGACGGTCTCACGCGCTACACCGAGCGGAGCGCGGCCCGTGCGGTGCAGATCGACCGCGTAGTCCATGCCGACCGCGGCGGCGGTCGCGTTCATCAGTGGCTGATCGGTCGAGAATTCGGCGCGCGCCAGCGGAAACAGCGCCGTGATCGTGCCATCTGTCGAGACGAACTTGTAGACGTGTCGCGGCCCTGCCACTATGCCGCCCCCCTCGCTCGCAGCGACGCCTGCACAGCCCAGCCGATATCGCGGCTGGCGCGATCAGCGGCAGAACGGTCCTGCGCCTCGATCGTCACTGGCCCGTAGTAGTTGACTGCGACCGACGCCCCCCCTGCCGCGGCCAGACCTGCTCGTCGCCCGTCGCCGACGCTACCTGAGAGTGCTGCGCCGGACAGCGTGCCGGCGGCCAGCGGCGATAGCCCC
>CALMXF010000334.1 GCA_937870985.1 uncultured Chloroflexota bacterium | reverse complement strand
CCGGCTGATGCCGCCAGCCCCGCCGCGCGGTGGCCGCGACGATCCGGCGGCCCGCTACTATCTCTACGTCGTCGAAGGAGACGAAACAGCATTGGGCCAGTATGGTCAGCGAGTGACGGCGCTCCCCTGGCCCGATTGGGCGCACCTGACGTTCGGTCGCTACGGAACCACGGTGGCGCCGAACCGGGAGCGATCGCGTCACGATGAACGGCTCCGGGCCGCGCTCGACAGAGCGGATCCTCCGTTCGATGCGGCCGCGCTGGCCCGACAGGTCGGGCTGCCGTTTGTCGATGAGCACGACTCGCGGGTCTGGAGCAGGTTTGCTGGCGCGCTCGCCCGCGATCTGGTCGATGGCTACTGTGGCCTGCTCGGCGAGCTGACCGTGCTATACGATGGCCTTCGCGCGGCTCATGCGGGTGTGACGACGTTCGGCGAGTTTTTCTGCTGGTTCGATCACCTGGCCTACGCCTACGCGATCGATGAGCTGGTTGCGTCAGGCCGGATCGTGATGCCCGATGGCGGGGTCACGGCGGCGATTTGGCACGAGCAGGCCGGCGACGCCGCCTGAACCGAGCGCTCCCGGCGTGCAATACTCCCGTGCTGATCTGATACGAACGGACGACGGTGTCCGACGACCGACGGAGTGCGATATTCCATGACCAGGCTCCCCCTGGCCGGCCGGCTCGCAACACTGCTGCTGCTCGTCGTCGTCGGCGCCAGCCTGCTGCCCTCGCCGGCCAATGCCGCGGAGCCCCAGGATGGCAATCCCTTCATCTATGGCATCGCGGCGCACGCCTGGTGGCTCGACCCGGACGTCTACGGTAGCCAACTCCTCCCGGCGCTGGACGACCTGAACGTGACGACGGTCCGGCTGTCGATCGACTGGCGGCGCTTCGAGCCGACCCAGGGGACGTTCGACTGGCGGCTGTACGACGATGTTCTCGGCGAGCTGGCCAGACGCAACATCGTGGTTGTAGCCGATTTCAACACGATCCCCGGCTGGGCGTCGGTCGACAAGCCCGGCTGCGATAGCGCGCTCACCGAGATCTACCTCTGTGGCCTGCGCGAAGATATGGCGCCGGCCTTTCAGAACGCAGTGCGGGCGGCAGTCTCGCGATATGCCTGGATCGAGCACTGGGAGTTCTGGAACGAGCCGGAGATGTGGCAACTGCTGGGGCAGGATGCGACGGTCTATCTGCGTAACCTGCGAATGTTCTACGACGTAGCCCACGCGGTGAATCCGGAGATCGTCGTTGCCGCCCAGACGCTGGTCGGATCGGAGTACATGGACTGGATCTACAACCTGAGCGAGGCCTGGTATGGCAACGGGAATGAGCCGTGGGACGCCGTCTCGATCCATCCATACAACTGGTACTTCATTGCCGGCCCGGGCATCGAGCCGGAGGAGATCAGCTATCGGCGCATCGGCGATCTGCGCAACCTGATGGTCGCCCGCGGCGATGGGGCCAAGCCGATCTGGATCACCGAATACGGATGGGTGACGGATGTCGAGAATCAGGCGCGTAACCTCCGCGCGGCAGTCGACTGGATGAAGCGCCAGCCATACATCGAGTTCGCCCATCTGCACATGCTTCACGACTGGAACGAGGTTCCTGTCGATCTGTTCGGGCTAATGGAGATCGTGCCGGATGAGCATGGCGGGCGCTGGCTGGGGCCGCACACGACATTCCGGCCGAAGCCCGTCTACTACGATGCATTCAAGCACCTGCCGCGGGACGGCCGGCCAGCCACTACGTGGGACGCGACGGCGCAGCTCTTCCCGGAGACCGGGCAGTCGATCGATGGCCGATTCCTGCGCGCCTGGCAGCAGCGCGGCGGTCTGCGCATTCTGGGCCTGCCACTGACACGCCCCTACCCGCGCCTTCAGCCGGACGGACGATGGCTGCTGGCGCAGGACTTCGAGCGTGCCCGGCTGGAGTTCCATCCGGAATATCT
Organism: uncultured Chloroflexota bacterium; assembly: GCA_937870985.1. Classification (GTDB taxonomy): domain Bacteria; phylum Chloroflexota; class Chloroflexia; order Thermomicrobiales; family CFX8; genus JAMLIA01. Next base: position 865 of record CALMXF010000334.1, on the reverse strand, counting down.
CGGCCAGTGGGGCGAGGTCCTGGGGACGCTGGCCGGCAGCGCAATGGCCGCCGGCAGGGAGGGGGAAGCGCCATTCCAGCCGCTTGGCGACTGCGCGCCCGGCCCAGAGCGCGCCTGCTTCGATGCCACCGGCCACTCGCTCTCCCACGGCTTTAAGGCATTCTGGGACGCGCGCGGGGGGCTGGCGACGTTTGGCTATCCGATTTCCGAGGAGTTCTCGGAACGGAACCCCGACACCGGCGAGGTCTACACCGTCCAGTACTTCGAGCGTGCCCGTTTCGAATACCACCCGGAGTACGCGGGCACCGAGTACGAAGTTCTGCTCGGCCGGCTGATCGCCAACGAGTTGGCTACCGACGGCTGGCTCTCCCCCGACCCTGCCAGTCGCCTCCCGACGAGCCGATCCTATCGGTAGCGGGGCGTGATCGGCGGACGCATAGGGACAGGATCCGGCCCCTGCTATGGAATATCTGGCTCGTCCCTCGTCCCCGCTAGCAGCCAGACGCCGGCTACCGCGATAAGCGCGAGTGCGACGAGGAATGCAGTCGACTGAGCGGTATTGAAGCCGATGCGCTGGAGGTGGAACGTGACGACGCTGATGTCCCGTCCTTCCCAGAGCCGTTGTGCTTCGACGACGATCGGCGAGGTCGAGAGGCGCCAGTAGATATCCGGATCTGCGTTGCCGCGGCCGGCCGCCTCGTATTGCGCATGGATCTCGATCAGATACAGGTTGAAGTCAACCAGCGACCCCAGCAGCGCCACCCCGAACCCGAATCCCGCCAGCGCCCACGCAGCCGTCCGCGCGCGGGCCGACGTTCGCAGCAGTGGCCCAAGGCCGAGGATTGCGAACGGCAGCAGCGGCACG
>CALMXF010000333.1 GCA_937870985.1 uncultured Chloroflexota bacterium | reverse complement strand
ATGCACGATGGCTCCAGGCTCGTGCTGCATAAGCTCGATGCCGGCCACGATCCGTCCACCGGCGGCGCGCTGGGCGTCGAGCATGTGGACACGTTGCGGACGGCGCTGGCGACTCGCGACGTGCTCGAGGCGGCTGGCTACGATGTCCGCCTGACCCGGGCAGACGCGGAGACCGTCCTGCTCGACCGGGCGGACCTGCGACCGTGGAATGCAGACACAATGGAGCTCGGCTACGTCCAGGGGTATGTCCATGCGAGCGCCGCGATCGCGCTTGACGCAGACCTGCTGATCTCACTGCACTACAACGGCAGCTCCGATCCGGCGGCGGCAGGGATGACGATTTACTACTGCGATGCTGGTGGAGAGCAGAATGCGCAATTCGCCGTTGTTGTCCGAGACGCGCTCGTCGACGCGCTGGCGTCGGTCGGCTATGAGCCGCCGTACGCCGTGACAGCTGAAGATGGCACGATCGGGAAGGCGTATGGGCATCTGGCGACGCTTGGCAATGCCTATGACGCGCCGTTTGTATTCGCGGGGAACCGGCTGGTGGGTGTGCCGGCGGTGTTGACCGAGCCGCTCTTCGAGACGAACCCGGACGAGCGCGCGTTATTGAACGATCAGTCTACCTACGATGCGCTCGCCCGCGGCTATCTCGCGGCAGTGAATGCCTGGTTCGGCCGTTAGGCCTACTGCGTCGCCCGTCGCGCGCGGCTGCGGGGCGCCTTGGCCGGGCCGAGCTGGAAGACGACCTCATCCTCCTCGGACGGAGCAAGCCAGCTCAATGACTTGCCACGCAATCGCGCGGCCCTGCTGAAACGGATCTTCTCGCCACGCTCGTAACGTGCGTCGATCTCAACAGCGACGACCTCGCCATCACTGGCGCTGTCGATCACCTCAAGATAGGGCTGGTAGTCAAAGCCAGATGGCTTCTTACTGGCCAATAGCTGATCTCGTTCTTCTCCAGTGACCTTTCGCCACTTCATGAAGCCATCCTTCCGTTGCCGATAACGCACAAATACAAGTGGAGTGATTCTCGACCGAGTCCGATTCACTCCGCAGATAATCATGCACCATACCGGCATCGGAACGCACGTGATTGTTTCGTCGAGATATGTGGCACAGATGAATCGGTCAGACACCTGGCAAGCATTTGACAGAATATCGAGAAGATTTTGTCGGATGCGTGGCCGACCAATCGCGTCGATCAGCAGGATAGCATCCCATTGATCGACGGTCGTCAGTTGAATGCGGTGGGATAACCGTCGAGAAGATCGTTGATCCTCCGCCGCGCGCGAACCCGCCACCCCTGAGGTGGCTCCAGCGGTAGCCCTGCCGTCTTCCGGCGTCGATGGACGCGGTAATAGACATCGTTCAGGTGATCGCGGACGATCTCGCGCCTGCGGTCGGGATCGTGGTGAATGGGTCCGACGATGCTGCTGATATCGCGCACGGCTTCGGCAAGGTAGTCATAGCGTGGGTTGTCGGGGTCGTGGTGGCGGCCGCACGGCCTCCGATGTGTCGGAATATCGGGCATGTCGATTCGGATATCATCGGTCAGATGCCGGCCAACCCAGTCGCGATGCTGGCGAAGAGCTTCGCGGGCGTCGTCCAGCAGTTGGCCGCTGGCGGCGTCGATCGACCCGAAGATCGCAACATCCGGCTCGGAACCAACTGCCAGCGTCAGGCCGTCTGCACGTGGATGAACCAGAACGAATGTCACGACGAGCAGTCCGAGCGCCGGCAGCGGTTGCCGTTTCCCTGCCGCGGCCGCGAGCATATGCTGGACGGTTCGCGGTGTGTCCGGCAAGCCAGCGAACCGTAGGGTTGCCGCGATCTGACGCCGAATCCGGCGGGTGGGCTCTGGCACGACGACCGGCCGGCGGGCGAGGTCATCTGGAAGCTCGTCGATCCCGAGATCGAGCGCAGCGGCGAAGATGCCAAGTCGGGTGGTGGCAATTGCCTCCAGCCAGCGGTCGTTCTGCGCCAGCTCGGCGGCAAGCGCCGCATTCGGCGGCTCCTGGATCCACTGCTCGATCACCATCCCGAGATAGCCGCGCGGTGTTGGAAGGGGCCAGTGGATTGCCTGGTCGATCCGGAAATCAGCGACGGGCTGTGGTCGATTCGGCCAGGCGTCAGCCGGATAGTCGAGCCGCGTCAGGAGTGGCGCCGGCTCGGCCATGCGATTGGCCCAGCGGGCGACTGTCGCGCGCATCGTCGCCGGGCAGACATGATCGGGGAGCGGCTCGACGGTCTCGGCATCAGTCAGACGCCAGCAATCGCATTGTGTGATCGAGGAAGTCTCGTCAGGATCGAGATGAACGATGACGCTATCGCTGAGGAAGTCGAGTCGATGCTGTCCGCCGGTGGCGTGCCTCGTCACCATCGCTTGTCCGCCGATCGTGGCCGTTGGTCGACAAATGTCGTGCCGACTCGATGGTACAAAACGGACGCGACAGGACCATGACGATCATCCGCCAACATACAACAATCTCATAACAATGTGCGATACACCGTCAGAGAAGGAATGATTGACACGTGAGACACGAAGACATCACTGCATGTCTGACATTCCGGGCAGGTTGTGCAAACGCGAGGCCCCAATGATCGCAAGCGCTCAGGGACGCTGGAGCGACTGACGGACTCAATGATCAAGCTCGTGTGATGCGTGACGGCCAGGTTACTGCGCCGGTGGAATGCGCGTCGTTGGACCGTCAGTACCGGATGACCGTACGCCCGTGAACCTTTGATTCGTCGAATGTGCCGACCAGCCATGAATGCAGGTCATTGGGAATTGTGACGGTGTCCGGGTTGCCGTCGGAGACATACAGTATCCCCGGGTTGTCCTCGAACACGCCGAACCACTTGTTTAGCTCGTCATCGAACGCCTGGATCCGCGCCATCGCATATGGATCGTACTCGGTGCTGAGGGGGACCACGGTCGGATTAGCGCCGACGAGAAGCGCCGCCTCCCATTCAAAGTGCTGGCCGTTGTAATCGAATCCGCGCAGGAGCGTGTCGTCACCACCCGTAGGATAGATGCCGAACGGCAGTGTCACGACGCGGATCGGCGCGTCGGGCGCAAGCTTGTTGATCTCGATGTTTGCCTCGGCCAGCTGATACATGATCTGGTCGTTCGTCAGATCCCCGAGGCTGACATGGTCGCGCGTGTGATTGCTGAGCTCGTAGCCGTTGGCCACGAGCCACTGTACCTTCATCTGGTCGAGGCCCTGCTGATCCGGCTCTGCTGCGACCGTCGTCCAGTCGAACACCATGTTCGGCAGGACGACGAACAGGCCGCCACGGCCGAAGTCGGGGTGGGCGGCGAAGAACGTCTCCATGATGCCGACGGCGCAGTTCGGATCGATCGCGTACTGGCCAGTGTCCAGACGCAACAGCCGGAACTGGCCGGCCGGGCTGTCGTCGAACGTCAGCACGACCGGCTTCTTGCCGAGCGGCACGTCGATCCGATCGGCAAGGATCTCGCTGATGTTGATGACGTAGAAGCCGTGGTCGTAGAGCCACTGGAGATCCCCGCGCATCTGGTCCGGAGTGCGAACGAATTGCTCGGGGTTGGGGCCGATCTGGTGGTATTCGAGGATCGGGATCTGGCCCAGCTCGTTTGGCTTGTATTGCTGAAGCTGTTCGGGCGTCAGCGGCGCGGATGACGTCACAGGAGTCTCGGCAGGCTGGCTTACCGGCGTTTCCCCGGCGGGAGTCTGCCCCCCCTGGGCGGCGGCTGGTTGAGTTGCCACAACTGTCGGGGTGGCGTCACCACCACGACGACCGACGCTGCCATATGCCACTGCCACGACCGCGACGACTGCGAGAAGCAGCACGAGTGCTCGGGCCATCCTCAACTCCTGCCAGATTCGGCCGGGGTAGCGAGCCCAAGCAATGGCAGCAGCTCGTCAAGCGTCGCGATCGACGCGTCCGGCTCCTCGCCACCGGGCCAGGTCATCCCCCAGCGATTGACCCAGACCGATCGCATCCCGGCTGCTCGCGCGCCAGGGATGTCGTGGTCGGCAGAGTCGCCGACGTAGATTGCGTCCTCGGGCCGATGGCCGGAGCGCTCCAGCGCAATCGCGAAGATACGCGGGTCCGGTTTCCAGGACCCGACCTCCTCGGAGACGACGATGACCGGGAAGCGCGCCTCCAGTCGGAACATCTCGATCTTGGCCCGCTGGATCGTCGATGGGCCATTGGTCACCAGCCCGACCGAGGCGACCTCGCTGATGACGGCGATCGCGTCGAGCGCCTCCTCGAATAGCCTCAGGCCGCGAAAGCGATCCTCGACAAAGCGCTGGCGGGCAAGCTCGGCGACGCCTGATGCGTCGATGCCGTAATCGGCCAGCACCTCGGCCAGGTGTTCGTCCCCTTCGGTCGGATACTGCATCGCGGCGTGGACCGCCTCTTCCAGATCGCCCTCGGCCTGGAACCAGGGGCTGAACGCGTGGCGTGTACGCGTGATCCGGGCGGTGCGATAATCGCAGATGGTATTGTCGAGATCGAAGAGGATCAGCCGAGGTTGGGGGTAAAACGGCCGGCGTGGAGCCAGTGATGTCATCGTTGGTGGCACTTCCTCGGGCTCGCCATCTATCCGGCCAGGTCCGGAGCGGCGGGATGACGTGTGCTGTTGCGAGGCCGATGATACACGCACGGGCAGCCTGCCGGCCACCTCGGCGGGCGGGTTTGATACGGGAATACGGATTGCGTTATCACCCGAGCCGGGCATCCGGCCCGGACATGGACTACGGAGGAGGCAGACCCATGACCATTGAGCTTGGGGCGGACATCATCGGGTCGGATGGCGCGAAGCTGGGCGTCGTGGATAGCATCGTGATCGACCCGACTGGTGGCGAGGAACGCGCGATTATCGTTCGGAGGGGCTGGTTCTTTCCGACCGACAAGATCGTGCCGATCGACCTGGTGGACCACGTCGACCATGGCAAGGTTCACGTCCGGCTATCGACCGCCGAAGCTGATCAGATGATGGAATACCTCGACGCCGACTATGTGATGCCGCCGGCCGGCTATTACGGAGCCGGTGGCTACATGTGGCCGGCGACCCCGTACATCGCCAGCGATCTGATGGTGGACGACGAGATTCATCAGCGGATGCCGAACGCGGTCATGCTTTCCGAGGGCACGATGGTTGTCGATAAGGACGAACACGAGGTCGGGCGGATCACCGAGATCGCCAGCGACGCCCAGCGGCGTGTCCAGGGTTTCCGCGTGGAGCAAGGCTTCTTCCGGCATCACGAGCGCTACATTCCAGCGAACCTGATCGAGCGCGCCGACGATGTCGTCGTCCATCTCTCGGTAGACAAGAGCTCGCTAGCCGAGGTGACTGGCGCGCAGACCACTGACGAGAGCTAACCTGGGGTACGATGCCGCGCTGAACCATGCGATGGGCGATGATAGTGACAACAGGGAGGGACTGAGTGGCCCAGACTGTCGATGTCCAGATGTTTCGCGACGAGTTCCCGATGACCGGCGAGTGGTCGTATCTGAACCACGCTGCCTACGGGCCTTTCCCCCGTCGCACGGTTGAGGCGGTCAAGCGCTGGGCAGACGAGTTCTCCAGCCCGTCGGAGGATTTCTTCTCTCGCCGGCGGTCGACGCCGGAAGAGACGGCCGAGTTGGTTGCCGGGCTGGCCGGAACCCGCGGCGACATGGTTGCCTGGGTCCCGTCGCTGGCCGACGGGATGAACTTGCTGGCCAACGGCCTGACCTGGAAGCAGGGCGACAACGTCCTGATCCCGGCGGATGAGTTCCCCTCGGTCGTCTACCCGTTCCTCAATCTCCAGCGCTTCGGCGTCGAAATTCGCGTCGTCCCGCGCAACGCGGAGGGGCGGACCGATCCGCGACTGATCGAGGCGGCGATGGACGACCGCACTCGCGCCCTGGCGATCTCCCATGTCGAGTATATGGATGGCTTCCGGAATGATCTGGTCGCGCTCGGCGGGCTCTGTCGCGAGCGTGGGATCGAGCTGTTCGTCGACGCGACGCAGTCGTTGGCGGCCCAACCTGTCGATCTCGTCGGCACCGGGGTAACCGCGATTGCCTCGCATGGCTACAAGTGGCTGATGGCCGGCTTCGGTGTCGGGGTTGTCATCTTCGCGGAGGATGCGATCGAGCGAATCGGTGTTACCTACGCCGGCCGCCTGTCGGTGAAGTCCGACTACGAGGACCACGACTACGCGCTCGCCTGGCGCGATGGGGCGGCTCGCTTCCAGACCGGCGGCCTCAACGTGCTCGGCCTGACGGCGCTGCACGCGTCCCTCTCACTGATCACGCAGGCAGGGCCGGCCTGGTCGGCGGCTCATACGCTGGCACTGACCAACCGGCTGGCCGAGGGGGTGGACGAGAAGGGTTACGACGTCGTTTCGGACATGGACCCGAATCATCGTTCGCAGATTCTGACCTTCACCAGTGGCGACCATGTTCGCGATGGCCAGCTGGTCGAGGAGCTGGAGAAGGCCCGGGTTGCGGTCACCCTGCGTGGGCGGGGCGTCCGGGTCTCACCCTACTTCTACAATACCGACGAGGACATCGATCGTCTGCTGCGAGCGTTGCCGCTGCGCTGACGGACCGGGGCTAGAACCGCCTCGCGTCGACGACGATGCTCAAGCTGCCGCCGGGATGTCGTGCGGTGAATGGGTCGTGTGTATCGCGACGCTGGCCCCGGGTGATGCTTTGCTATCCTGAGCGACGTTCGCGTTCGGCAACCAAGTGACACGATCAGCACGGGAGGCAACGGGTGACAAATCCGATCGACGCGCAGATGCGACGTAGTGAGTTTCCGTTTACCGCGCAGTGGGCCTACCTCAACACCGCCTCGTATGGCCCATTCCCGCAGCGCACCGTGCGCGCAATGCAGGCTTGGGTGGCGGGGATTGGGGACGCACCCAACTACTTCGAGACCGCCCGCCCGGACACGACCGCCGACGCGACGCGCATGATGGCCGCGCTGACCGGCTCTGAGTCGGACGCGATTGCCTGGGTCCCGTCGCTTGCCGACGGCATGAACCTGCTGGCACATAGCATCGACTACCGGCCGGGGGACAACGTCGTCCTCCTCGATGGCGAATACCCCTCGGTCGTCTATCCGTTCCGCGCGCTCGAACGGCACGACGTGGCAGTGAAGCTCGTTCCTCGTGATGTCGCAGGCCGCGCCGATCTGGCCCGCATCGATGCTGCGATCGACGATCGCACCCGGGCCGTGGCGATCTCGTACGTTGAGTACATCGATGGCTATCGCAACGACCTGGAAGCGCTTGGCTCGCTGTGCCGCGACCGCGGCGTCGAGCTATTCGTCGACGCAACCCAGGCTCTTGGCGCACAGCCAATCGACGTCCCCGCTTTGGGCGCGACGGCGATCGTCTCCCACTGCTTCAAGTGGCTGATGGCCGGTTTTGGCCTCGGGGTCGTCGTGTTCGCGCCGGGAGCGGTCGAACGATTACACGTCACGTACGCGGGCCGCTTGTCTGTGCGCCGCCCGTTCGACGATCCGGAGTACGCGCTGGAATGGCGCGATGGCGCGGCACGCTTCCACACCGGTGGGCTGAACGAGGCGGGCATGACCGCGTTGCACGCTTCGCTCTCCCTGGTGAGGGAGGTCGGCTCCGAACGCAGCGCAGCACACGCGCTCCGAAGCCTGTTGGCCAGGCTTCCCCTGCGCTCGTTATCGGCCAAACGGTTAAAAATGCCTCCCATATCCTATCATTATTTGTACAAGACGCATCTTCGAGCGAAGATCGTTCATCTGCGCGACGGTGATACCGGCGT
>CALMXF010000332.1 GCA_937870985.1 uncultured Chloroflexota bacterium | reverse complement strand
CGGGGTGGCTGTCGCACCACAGTACAGGACACATCACGCTGGTCGGAGCATTCAGTACAGCGACTACCATGAAGTGTCCGGTCGACAGCCACCTGTGCCTCTGTCATGTTGAGCGGAGCGAAACATCCGTCCTCCCCGTTTCTGGGTTTCCATGCGGGAAAACGGATCCTTCACTCCGTTCAGGATGACAGAGGGAAGGGGGCTTGCCGTACCCAACGACATGACAGATCACGCTGGTCGCTGTATTCAGTACAGTGACTAGCATGATGTGTCAGGTTGGCAGCCTCCCCGCACCTTGTCATCCTGAGGCCGCAGCCGAAGGATCTCTCCTGCGTCTGAATGCATCCAGCATGAGGAGATGCTTCGCTGAGGCTCAGCATGACAAACGGCCGGGGTGGCTGTCGCACCACAGTACAGGACACATCACGCTAGTCGGAGCATTCAGGATGACAGAAGGGCGGGGTGGCTGCCGGAGCCACCCATTGGTGGTACCAGCACACGCAGGTGGATTCCCAAATTCCCAATCCTATGGGGATCAGGAATTTAGGAATTGGGACGAGACACGGGAGCCAGCGCGAGTATCCCGGGAGGATAGAGGATGTCGGACGACCACTCGTTCCTGATCTGGCTGGCGCTCCAGGCGCAGCGCGATGACGCAGTCGGCGATTGCGCGCGCGACATGGTTGATGATCCCGACTGGCCGCCGACGGCGACGACGTATGCGACGGCGCGCGTCTACCTGGAATCCCTCCAGGCCAGCCATCTGGCGATCGAGGCGCTCCGCGACGCGTGGGACGAGTGGCAGCAGCGCCAACGTTAGAATCGAGCGCGAGGCGAGGCATCCTCCTGCCCGAAGCCCCTTACGTCGTGAGCCTGAACAACGCCGCCGCGGTGTCGCCAAGAACGTTGTCGTGATGCTGGCGGTCGATCGCGGCTTCGACGGCAGCGATACTGCCGGCCAGATCGCCAACGACGTGCGGATAGTCGGATCCGAACACCAGATGATCCACGCCAACCACGTCGGCCGCCAACCCGATCGCGGCGCTAGAGGCATTGGTCGTGTCGAGGTAGAGCCGCTTCATCACCTCGCTTGGCGGGCTCGCGATGGCCTGGCAATCCCGATAGCTCCGGTAGCCGCTGTCCAGACGAGCGGCAAGAAATGGGATCGCGCCGCCGAGGTGGGAGCCGATGACGTTGATCCGCGGGTATCGATCGAAGAATCCGGAGAAGATCAGCCGGGCGATCGCCTGCGTCGTATCGAACGGATAGCCAACGAGCACCACGAGCGCATACTGACCCATCGACTCGATGCCGGCCGGCGCCATCGGGTGGATATGCATTACCGCCCCCAGGCGGTTCGCCTCCTCATAGAACGGATCGAGCCGCGGGTCGTCGATCGGCAAGCCGCCGATGTTGCCGCCGATCAGGAAGCCGGGCATTCCAAGATCATCCATGCTGCGGCGAAGCTCTGCGATCGCTGCGCCAGCGTCGGCCGTCAGCGGGATACTGGCCAGCGCCCGGAACCGATCGGGGTATTGCCGAACGATCGCGGCCAACGCATCGTTGCATATCCGCGCCAGCTCGACGCTGGCCAGCCCGTCCAGGAAATAGACCTGCGGCACGCTGACCGACAGGATCTGGACATCGATCCCGGCGGCGTCCATCGCGGCAACACGGTCTGATATCTGGTGCATCTCCGGCACGATCGTCAAGAAGCGCGAACCCTTTTCCTTGACGATCAGCTGCTCGCCCTGGCCACGCTCCACCTCGTAGCGCCCGGATTCGAGCAAGCTCTTCAGAAACTCGGGTGGCTGGACGTGGGTATGGGCATCAATGCGCATGTAGCCTCCAGGTACTGACGATTGCTCCGACAGTCCGGCATATCCGGATCGGCGATATCGACCACCGGACGAATAATAGGCGAACGATCCCGTCGCGACCGGCCCGACCCATCGTCATGGGGCGGCTCATCGGGCTCTTGACGACCTCCGGACCCTGCTGTACCGTCCGGCGATATCGCCTGTCAACGCGAGCCGGTGTCGCGCCCGCCACAGGGGAGTGCCGGCAGCCTCTCACCCGCGCGGCCTCTCCGCAGATGGTGGAGCAGCTTGCGTCAACACGTCGTGGAAACGAGGAGGACACGTGGAGTACCAGCACATTCTCTGGGAGCAGCAGGGCGGAATCGCGATCATCACGCTGAACCGGCCCGACGCGATGAACGCACTGAACCGGCCTCATCTCGTCGAGCTGAACCACGCCGTCGAGCGGGCGGGATACGATCCTGACGTCCGGAGCCTGGTCATCACCGGCGCGGGACGTGGCTTCTGCGCTGGCGCCGACGTCAAGGAGTGGGGCGCAGGGTACGAGGACGCGGAGCCGCAATCCAGCTGGATCGAGCTGGCCCACGCCCTGGTCGCCCGCATCTACCGCCTGCCGAAGCCGGTCATCGCCGCGGTGAACGGCGTGGCTGTCGGCGCGGGGTGCGACATCACGCTCGCCTCCGACTTGCGGGTGGCGTCGACAAAGGCGCGCTTCGGTGAGGCGTACATCAAGCTCGGCTATTGCCCGGATGCCGGCGGGTCGTTCCTGCTGCCGCGGCTGATCGGTGAGGCGCGCGCGATGGAGATGATCTACACGGGCAGGATCATCGAGGCTGACGAGGCCGATCGCATCGGCCTGCTCAACCGGCTGGTCGAGCCGGAGGAACTGATGCCGACCGCGCTGGAGCTGGCCGGCCGGCTGGCCAAAGGCCCGACGCTCGCCATCGGCCTGGCCAAGGAGAACATCCGCCAGAACCCTCTGCTCAACATCGAGGACGCGCTGCGCAACGAGCGACGGGCCGGGGAAATCTGTGGCAGGAGCGAGGATTCAAAAGAAGGTCTGGCGGCGACACTCGAGCGCCGCGAGGCCAACTTCCAGGGTCGGTAATTCCGATGACCACCGGCAGCAACTGGACGCGCATGTCCGGCGACTCCGCGTCCCACCCGCTCTATCCGCTGTTCTACCCTCGCTCGGTCGCCGTCGTCGGGGCGTCGCCAAAGGGGGGCTACGGGCTGCGCGTCGTCGAGGCGCTGAAAGCGTTCCGGTTCGCCGGCCCGATCTACCCGATCAATCCGAACTACGATGAGATCGCCGGGCTGCGCGCCTACCCCGAGATCGGCTCGATCCCCGAGCCGGTCGACGCCGTCGCCATCGCAGTCCCATCGCGCATCGTTCCGGGGGTCGTTCGGCAGGCGATCGAGGCTGGTGCAAAGAGCGGCATCGCGTTCGGCAGCGGCTTCGCCGAGGCCGGGGAAGACGGGCAGGCGCTGCAGGCCGAACTGCGGGCGATCTGCGGCGATCGCTTCCCACTGATCGGCCCGAACTGCCTCGGGGGGATGAGCTACCTCGGCGACGCGGCGCTCTGGTCGATCCCG
>CALMXF010000331.1 GCA_937870985.1 uncultured Chloroflexota bacterium | reverse complement strand
GGTGGCGACCCGGCCGTAGCCGGCAAGATGGGCGCGCCAGAAGGGTGTGTCGAGCTTGTCGACACGGACGAACTCGCCGACGTCCGGGGCGTGGATCATCATCCCGTTGCCGACGTAGATGCCGACATGGGTGATTACCCATACGGGCTGGCCGTCGTTCTGCTGGCCGGCCAGCGCGCTCGCCTGTCGGCCGACCGGGGTAGTGTTGGCGAAGAAGATGAGGTCGCCCGGCTGGACATCGGCCGGGTCGAGCCGCTGGGTCGCGGCGAATTGCTCGGCGGCGGTCCGAACAACCGATACGCCCAGTTGCGCCCATGCCCACTGGACGAGACCGGAGCAGTCGAACCCACCCTCGTCGTACGACTCGCCACCCCAGACATAGGGCGTGCCGAGCGCCGACATCGCCATGCGGACAACATCGACCTCGCGTGGGACGAGGCTATATGGCACGGCAACGGGTCCGATCGGATAGCCGAGGCTGGCGGACTGGCGCTCGATGAGGGCGACGTACTCGCGGCCGGTCAGGCCATGGTCATCCAGCCGCTCGACGGTGTTGCCCCGTTCGTCGATCCGCCCCGTATACGCTGCCGCAACCTGTGACCACGACCCCCAGCGCTGGTCGAGGGTGGCGAGAATCGCCACGCCAGCCCGCAGATTCGTCGCCGGGTCGGTCAGATCAACCCCGGCTGCGCTCGGGAAGAGGTCCGGCCGGACCTGCATCAGCCCGATGCCGCCAGACGGCGAGATCAGCGCGGGGTTGCCGGCCGATTCGACCACCACGATCGCCGCGACGACCTGCCACGGAACGTTTTCCGCGGCTGCCGCCTGCTGAATCTGGTCCGACCACTGGCCGAGGACGACGACGACACCGCCGGGTTCGGCGCGAGCCACCGGCGCCGGCAGGCTGGCTGACGTAAGCAATGTGAGCAACAGAAGGATGAGCGGGATGCTCGAGAGGCGACGCATGCGCAGATCCATTACCGTTCGTGCGTAACCGACGCGGCTTGGGCCGTCGTCGCGCGAATCAGTCCAACATAGAGGATAACAAACGAGACCCGAGATTGGTTCCGGATGCGTGCCATCTATCCGGACAGTCCTGTCATATATGCGCTAACGCTCGTTTCCCGGTTCGGCGCCACAAGGCTGATCTGCGCGCGGCCTTTGTTCTCGGCAAGCGCGACAACGCCACGACGGGCAACCGTCGTGGCGTTGTCGCGATTTGCCCGGAGGTTGGCGTGTCTAGGCCTTCTTGCTCCAGTTCTTCATGTCGTAGACATCGCTCATGAAGGCGGCCGGAGAGTAGCCCTCGAGAGTCTTCGATACGGCGATCAGGTTGCCGCGGTGCACGATCGGCACCTCGACGAAGTCGTTGACCGTCAGGTCGTTCATCGCGATGAACAATTCGGCCTGCTTGGCCGGATCCATCTCAACCTGTGCCTGATCGTGGAGCTTGTCAAACTCGGGGTTGTTGTAGCGGGTGACGTTTGTTGCTGCCCAGCTGTTGGACTTCTGGCAGATCTCATCGCTACGGAAGCGCCGCGCCCAGGCGATCGGGTAGGGGCTATCCGGCCCGTTGGTGTACATCTGCAGATCGGCATAGAACTTCCGGTTGGTGTCCGGGTTGCCGGCGTCGGACGAGAAGAAGACCGAGCCGTCGATCGACTTCAGCTCGACCTTGAATGCCACCTTCTCAAGACTCTGCTTGATGATCTCCTGCGTCTTCTGCCGCACAGAGTTGATCGAAGTCTGGAACAGCAGCTTGTAGCCGGCCGCCTCCGGTACTCCCGCCAGCAGCTCCTTCGCCTTGTCGATGTTGTACTCCCACGTCGTGTTCGGCGAGACGAACTGCGGTGGAGTATTCAAGTTATTCGGGGTAACCGTACCGCCCTTACCGTACAGCTGCTCGACAATCACATCGCGCTGAACCGACAGGGCGATCGCGTTACGCGCGTCCTTGTTCTTGAAAATCGGGTGCTGGGTGCTCGGCTCGGAGCGCGCGCCATCAACTTCTTTGTTCGGGTCGGCGAAGTTGATCATGACTCGCTCGGAGCTGGCGCCAGGACCAGAGAACAGAATGCCAGCGCCGCCTTGCTCCATCTGTGCCAGCACCGATGGTTCGACCTGCAGGTTCCAGGCCCAGTCAGCCTCACCAGATTGCAGCACGGCGCGGGCCGCGCCCTGTGAATCACCGCCGCCCTTCATCTCGACACTGTCGAAGTGGGGCTTGCCGGCATCCCAGTAATCAACGAAGCGATCTCCCCAGACGGTGTCGCCGGCGCGGAATTCCTTGAGCTTGAACGGGCCAGTGCCGACCGGGGCCAGGTTCGCTGATGCGTCACGGGACTTCTCGCCAACATAGTCGCCAAAGACGTGCTTCGGCAAGACGCCACCATTCGGCCCAACGAACAGGTCGTACCAACCCGGCGATGGCTTCGCGAATGAAACCTTGACCGTCAGGTCGTCGACTTTTTCGACGGACGCTGCGCGGGAATAGATGCCCTGGGTGACCGCGGAGGTCGCCGGGTTGGAAGCGTACTCCCAGGTGAACACGACATCATCCGCCGTAAACGGCTTGCCATCGTGCCACTTCACGCCTTCGCGCAGCTTCCAGGTGATGCTCAGACCATCCTTGGAGACGCCGCCGTTGTCCAGCGTCGGTGCTTCGGTCGCGAGAACCGGGAACATGTTGCCATCAGTGTCAAAGTCTGCGAGCGGCTCGTAGAAAATGCGCGAACCGTCGGAGTCCTTTGTGCCGGTCGAGAGGTGCGGGTTGAGGATCGTCGGCGCCTGCCACCAAAGTAGTCGGAGCGTCCCACCGCCACTGCTGCCCGAACCGGTCGAGCCGCCAGCCGGAGCCGTC
>CALMXF010000330.1 GCA_937870985.1 uncultured Chloroflexota bacterium | reverse complement strand
GCGGACGGATTATCGACATAACCGACGATACTGTTGACGAAGAACGTGATCCTCAACACTGGTCTCCTGATGTGAAACCGATGACGCCGGCAACAATCAATGGCGCAAAGCGCCAGTCTACCGGGGTTCCGATCGCGTCGTCCATCCGGGACGAGGTCCAGCCGTAGTTGTTCGTATGGGGTGGAAGGCGAACGCGGCGGAACTTCCCGCGGGTCGCGACACGTGATGACACCCAAGGAGACGACCGTAGTGAACTCAGACCGGCTACCCCCGCGCCGGACAGGAATGGTGGATCCACACCGAACTGCACGATTCCCGCCGGCGCCGTCGATGCCAGATCCAGCCATGAGTGACCAGATCGTCATGGAGGGGGTTGTTGACGCGGTTGTTCGACCGTGCTAGGTTGCGGTCGCCGTGTTGCCCATCAGACAGCACGTGTCACAGGGGGATGTCAGCGCCAGTATTTCGGCCCGAGCCGATCACCGGCTGAATTGTTCAATAGCCAAGTAATACCAGGATTCCCACCGGCGTGCGGTCAATACGCCGGTGTCTCGTACGGCCGGCGTTGACGCCGAGCCGGCGCTGCGTGTAATCCGCGATTCGGGTTGCTCCCGGGGGTGTGGCGCTCTGGTGGTGGGCGTGACGGGTGAGTAGCCTGGACCGGCGTGTTGGAGGGATGAACAGTCACCGCGATGGTCGTGCGAAGAGTTTCGTGGGGGGAGAGATTATGAACGAGCAGATGAGACAGCGCCGCGGTCGACTGTGGATGATCGTCGCGGTCCTGACTATCGGGGGCATGTTGCTGGCTGCTTGCGGTGGGTCCAAGACGACGCCAGCACCGGCGCAAAGTCCAACAACCGACACGAAGGATGCTACGGCTGCCGCTATCGCGTCCGCGACAGGGAACCCGAACATCCCTACGCTACACGATGTCGTCGAGCTTGCGCCGCCGGTGCCACAAGATGGGGGTAGTCAGCCAGGCGCGCTTCCTAACGCGACTCTCACCTACCAGATGTCGTCGGACATCCCCAGCGCCGATCCGGCGGTTGATTCGTGGGGCAACATCTACCCGCTGGTTTTCATGCCACTACTGTCGCTGACGCCTGACAACAGGGTCGCGCAGTACGCTGCCGAGAACATGCAACTGTCTGACGACGGCATGACGTATACATTCAAGCTGCGCAAGACGTTCTTCTCCGATGGCGTCGCGGTCACGGCCGGCGACTACGCCTTCGGGATGCAGCGCGTCTGTGACCCCGTCGTGGCCGGCAGCTACTCGAACGTATTCTTCGATATTGTTGGCTGCCAGGATTGGCGCAGCGCGGATGAGAGCTCAGTCTCTCAGGACCAGATGAACGAGCTGCGGCAGGCGGTTGAGGAGTCGATCAAGGCGATCGCCGAGGACACACTCCAGATCAAGATCTCGCATCCGGCCGGCTATTTCCCGTATGTCCTGACGCTCTGGATGACAGATCCGGTGCGAAGAGATCTCGTTGAAAACGATCCTGGGGGCTGGTGGAAAAATCCTGATACCTACCTCGGCAACGGCCCGTTCAGGGTGACCAAGTACACCCCCAACCAGGAGTGGGTGTTTGAGCCAAACCCGCATTTCCCGCTTGGCAAGCCTGGAATCAGCAAGCTGACACTGAAGATCATCCCGTCATCGGCAACGGCTCTCCTCGCGTATCAGACCGGTGAGCTGGATATCTACGCGCTATCGACGTCGCAGTATCCGCAAGTGCTGAGTAATCCGGTTCTCAAGCCAGATCTGATCGAGCTGCTTAGCCCGTCCACGATGTGGCTCTACCTCAACATGGAAGACCCGCCGTTTGACAGCCTGGAGGTTCGGCAGGCGTTCGCGTCCGCGATGAATCGAGAGCTCTACATCCAGCAGGTGAATTCCGGCGCGGGACAGCCGGCCGGCACACTCCTCTATCCTGGCATTCCCGGATACCAGACGGAGTACCAGCAGGCCTACGATCCGGACAGGGCAAAGGCACTCCTGGCGGAAGCGGGCTATCCGGGTGGCAAGGACTTCCCTGCAATTAAGCTCTACTTCGATGGCAGCGACGACTTGTCGAAGAAGGACGCGCTCTTCTGGTCCGATCAGTTCAAGCAGGTTCTGGGTGTCAACATCGTGCCGAGCGGGATTGACTCGGTCGAGCTCAGCAAGATGTTCGATGAGAAAGATCCAGAGCTCCAGTTAACGACCAGCGTCTGGTGGCAGGACTATCCGAGCGCACAGAACTGGCTGAGCCTGTTGTTCGGCAACGACTCGCCGTTCGCGTCACGTGGCTGGAACGATCCGAAGTTCAACGACCTCGTCAACCAGGCAGACCGGCTTTCGGGAGATGAGGCGGCGGCGCTGTACGCGAAAGCGGACGCATATCTGGCGGAGATGGCTGCCGCTCTCTTCTACATGCACGGCGCGGATCTGACGCTCGTCAAGCCCTACGTGAGGGGTTACTCCACCGGCGCGTCGCAGACGTATGGGTTCTACTACAACATGGTCTTCGGCCCCGGTGCGATGTACGTCGTCGAGCACTAGCAGCCGCGATTTCAGATTTGGGGCGATGCGCGAGACCGTGTGTCGCCCCTTGTTGAGATGAGGGAGTGATCGCCTCGTGGTTGGGTTCATCATTCGGCGTGTGCTGGCGGCAATCCCGGTGCTCTGGATCGTCATCAGTGTCACCTTTGTGCTCATGCACCTCGCCCCGGGCGGCCCCTGGGATGCGATGAAGGGAAAGAAGCGGCTCGATCCCGCCCTTCAGGCTGCGTTCAACCACAAGTACGGGCTCGACAAACCACTCTACGAGCAGTATCTACTCTATCTCAGGGACGTAGTGCGACTCGACTTCGGCACCTCGTTCGCGCAGCAGGGGAGTAGTACTTTCTCGATCATCGCCCGTGGGTTCCCGTACTCCGCGTCAGTCGGGCTCGGCGCCTTCTTCTTCGCGGTGATCGTGGGCATCCCTCTAGGCATCCTGGCTTCAACGAAACAGAATACCTGGGTGGACTACATAAGCCTTATCGGGGCTACCGCCAGCTACGCGATCCCCAACTTCGTCATTGGCGTTTTTATGCTCGTGATCTTCGGTGTCAAGCTCGGCTGGGTCAGCATCCTGTGGAAGGGCCAATGGAGTAACTACGTCCTGCCGAGTATCGTCCTTGGTCTTGGTTCGGCGGCCTTTCTGGCACGCCTGACGCGTGCGGCCATGCTTGAAGAGTTGCATCATGAGTATGTGCGGACTGCGCGGGCCAAAGGACTGAGCACGAGAGTCGTCATTGCTCGCCACGTCGTTCGCAACGCGCTCATCCCTGTCGTGACGATCATGGGGCCAACCATCGCGGCACTGGTCACCGGGACGATCATCATCGAACAGATCTTCAACGTGCCCGGCATGGGGCGGCTCTATATCACGAGCATCACCTCACGCGACTATCCGGTGATCATGGGGGTGACGCTTCTTTACGCCTTTTTCATCATCCTCGGAAACATGCTCGTCGACATCACCTACGGGCTGATCGATCCGCGGGTAAAGAATCGCTAGATGCATATCAATTTCCGGCTGACGCGCGTCGATCGGTGTTTGATGACGGGACGGCGTGGGGCGCGAGGGATCATGTGGGGTCCGACGAGAAAGGGTCTAGCGAATGGCGGGTGCTCGAAACGCCGATATTGACGAGCACGAACGGATCGGGGCCAGGGGCGATGTACGATCGTCACAGCGAGGGCTCTGGTCGGACGCCTGGAAGCGGCTACGCCGGAACAAAGCCGCCGTTGCCAGTGTCGTCTTTATCGTGGCACTGGGGCTGGTCGCGCTGTTTGCGCCGCTCCTGGCGCCCCACGACCCGAACTCCGCGTCCCCTACGGCTTTGCCCTTCTCGCCTCCCTTCTGGGCGGCGGGGAACGACCCGCGCTACCTGCTCGGCACTGACATGCTGGCGCGCGATGTGTTGAGTCGGCTCATCTACGGCGCGCGGGTCAGCCTGGCGGTTGGACTGGTGCCGGCCGCAATCGTCACCGTGATCGGCGCTCTGGTTGGCCTGACCGCCGGCTGGGCAGGCGGCTGGGTCGACGATCTGCTGATGCGGATGGTCGACGCCGTCTACGCGTTTCCTGCCTTCCTCTTCTTCATCGTCCTGGCGACCATTTTGCGTGATAGCTGGTTTGGACATCTCATGGGCGGGCTGGTGATGCTGTTCACCGCGTTCGCCATCGTTGGCTGGACCGATATGGCGCGTCTCGTCCGTGGCCAGGTACTGACGGTCAAGCAACGGGAGTATGTCGAAGCGTCACGGGCGATCGGCGCGCCGCCCTCGCGGATCATCCTCAAGCACATCCTGCCGAACAGCCTCGCGCCGCTAGTCGTGGCGATCGCGTTCGAGATTCCCGCCTACGTGCTTGCCGAGGCATCGCTGAGCTTCCTCGGGCTGGGCGTTCAGCCGACCGTGGCGAGTTGGGGACAGATGGTCTACGACAGCTTCCCGGCTATCCTCGGTCGATCAGAATTCGTGCTCATGCCGTCGTTGCTGATCGCCGGGATCATGCTCGCCTTCACCTTCCTCGGCGATGGGTTGCGTGACGCGCTCGATCCCAAGGACACGCAGCAGTCCTGACCGAACCTCATCCGTGTGATTGTTCTGGGCGAGCGCGTTCGCATAGTGCGTGTCGAGGTTGTCGATCTCACCGTCGATGCGCGAGGTCTCCAGCGTGGAGTTTCCGGTAAGCAGACCCCGAGTGCTACCCGGGTTCGAGATCGCGAGACATCAATCCACCGGGACGCCGAGAGTGTCGGCGCCGGTAGCCCAGCCACTTCCAGCC
>CALMXF010000329.1 GCA_937870985.1 uncultured Chloroflexota bacterium | reverse complement strand
TCTTGCCGGTCTGGCGGTCGCCGATGATCAGCTCGCGCTGGCCACGGCCGATCGGGATCATTGCGTCGATCGCCTTGATGCCGGTCTGCAGCGCCGTGTCCACGTTCTGGCGCGCGACGACACCGGGAGCGATGCGCTCCATCGGACGGAATGTCTCGGTCTGGATCGGCCCCTTGCCGTCGATCGGCTGGCCCAGCGCGTTGACAACGCGTCCTACCAGCGCACGGCCGACGGGAACCTCGGCGATACGGCCAGTCGAGCGAACCTCGTCGCCCTCCTCAATGCCTGTGTACTCGCCGAGGATGATGACGCCGACCGAATCCTCCTGCAGGTTGAACGCCATGCCAATGACGCCCTGCTTGGTGAACTCGACCAGCTCGTTGGCCATCACGTCGCTCAGGCCATGGACGGACGCGATACCGTCACCGACCTCGACGACGTTGCCGACGTTGGTCACCGTCATCCCGGCTTCGAATGACTGGATCTGATCCTTGATGATGTCGCGAATCTCGGTGGCGCGTACCGCCATATCGGCCTCCTGCTCCCGCACGACCCGTGCGCGCGGTGTCGTTCTCGTCCTGTCCCGCTGCCTCTCGCGCCTCAGCGCGCGAGTGCTGCCCGCATCTGCTGAAGTTGCGACGTGACGCTAGCGTCAATCAACCGATCGCCAATGCGCGCGACAAGCCCGCCGATCAGCGATGGATCGGTCGTCGTGCGCAGCTCGATCTGTTTGCCAACGATCTGGTGGAGCTGTTCCCTGACCTGCTCTCGCTCGGCCGCCGTCAGGTCGACCGCGGTCGTCACATCGGCGATCGCGATCCCCTGGGCATCGAGGACCATGTCGCCGTAGACCGACAGCAGCTCGGGGAGGATGTCAAAGCGGTGACGCTCGATCAGCATGTAGGCCAGGTTGCGCACGTACTGCTGCGTGTCGCCCGGCAACAGCCGGTCGATCGCGGCGCGTTTGCCCTGCTCCGACACGTTCGGGCTGGTAAAGAACTCGCCGGCCACCACATCGCTCGCTGCGTTAGCCAGCGTGGTGAGGTCGGCCTGCCACTGATCCCGCGTGCCGGCCTCCGACGCGATGTCGAAGACGGCCTGCGCGTAGCGCTTGGCTACCCCGCGAATCGCCATCGGATGCCCCTCCTCTCGCGCTGGCGCGTGTTGTTAGTCATCCGTCACCGGCGCGCTGCCATTGCTGCTGGCCGCGCTAGCCTCGGCCAGCGCCTCCTCGATCAGCTGCGACTGTGCGTCGCGGTCGAGGTTGGCGCGGACAATCTTCGAGGCCGCCAGCACGGCAAGGTCGCCGACCTCGCGTCGCAGGTCGGCTCGCGCCTGGGCAGTCTCGGCGATAATCGTCTCGCGAGCCTTGGCGATCAACTCATCGCCCTGCGTCTGTGCCTGCTCCTTCGAGCGGGCGATGTGCTGGTCGCCGACCTCGCGAGCGCGGGCAATCAACGCCTGCCCCTCGCGCCGGGCCTCGGCCATGATCTCTTCGTTTTGAGCACGGGTTTTCTGGAGCTCGTCCTCCATGCGTTGGGCGGCCTCGATGCTCTCACGGATGCGCTCCTGGCGCGTGTCGAGCATGCCGGTGATCGGCCCCAACGCGAACTTCCAGAACAGCCAGATAAAGATCAGGAAGGCCACGATCTGGACGAGCAGATTTGCGCCGTTAATACCTAGTGCGCCCATGAGTCCCCTCGACCTGTGTGCAGTCGATCTGCCAGCCAGGGTTGTTAAGCCCCAGCCGTTCGACGCATGCGTCGAACGCCCTGCCGGCTCGCCAGCGTCTCGCTATGGCGGAGAGGGGAGGCAATGCCGCCCCTCCAGCCCGCGTGCCAACGACGGTCGTCAGCACGTCACATCAGATGCTAGATCACGAACGCGATGATGATGGCGATAACGAAGGCGTAAATTGCGACGGCTTCGGCCAGACCAGCGCCGATGATCATCGTCGTGCGGATATCGCCGGCAGCCTCAGGATTGCGACCGAGGGCCTCCATCGCCTTGGCAACGGCCATGCCGATGCCGATGCCAGGGCCGATCGCGCCCAGGCCGATCGCCAGCGCCGCGCCAATCGCCTTGGCAGCGCTTACGGCATCGGGACCGGTAACACCACTGAACATGCTGCAGTTCTCCTCTCGCCGGAAGGGCCAGTCCCCGACCCGGCTCTCCAATCGATCGGAGCCACCCCCAACGGGGCGCCCCCTCCGCCCAATAACCCCTTGGGCCGGTTGGCCCGCAGACCCGTGATCCTGGAGAGAGCATGCTCTCTCCGGTTGCTAGTCGCCCGCGCTCGTCGCGGGGACTGCCGCTCGATGCGGCTCCTCACCAGGCTCGTGTACGTGCCCGTGCTCGTCACTCCCCGCTGTTGCCAGCGCAATGTAGACCAGCGTCAGCAGCGCGAAGATCAGCGCCTGAATGAAGCCAAAGAGAACCTCGAGCAAGAGGAAGATCGTCGGCAGGCCGAACATGATGACGACCAGCCACTTCGTCTTCTCGAGGATCGCCGCGGACATGGAGATCATGACCCCGACGAGCACCTCGCCCGCGAAGATGTTGCCAAAGAGACGGAACGAGAGCGAGATAATGCGCGAGACCTCGGAGATCACTTCGATCGGGAACATGAACGGCGGATCGGCCATGTGCTTGATGCGCCCACCAAAGCCATGCGCTGCGATGCCAGCGATCTGGACTGAGACGAACGCGATCAGCGCCATCGCCAGAGTCATGTTCAGGTCCGCGTTCGGCGCGCGCAGCAGCGGGGGCGCAGGCTCGTGCTCGGCCTTCGTAGACGCCATCGCCGCCACCGACGACAACGCCAAGCAGCCCTTGGCCCGCTCTCAGAAGCTCACCCAAGGTCGGCGCTCACGCATCGCGCGGGCGTGGTTGCCTTACGCGTTGTGGTATCCGGCGTACTACTTCTACTTCGGCTTCCAGGCGGAGGCCCTCGGCGCCTGGGCGGTGTTCCTGTTTGGTGTC
>CALMXF010000328.1 GCA_937870985.1 uncultured Chloroflexota bacterium | reverse complement strand
GTGAGCGAAGGCGACCGCCTTGACCAGATCGCCGCACGGCTGATCGGTGACCCGCAACCGCTCATCGCGGCGCTGCGGAAGATCGGCGCGCTGGCCGGCCGCGTGCCGGCGCCAGTCAATCCGGCGCTCTGCGGGCTGATGGTCATCCATCCGTTCGGGCCAGAGCGGTTGAGCCGTCTGATCGACACCCACCCGACGCCTCTCGAGCGCGTCGAGCGGCTTGCCGCCATCGACCCCGCTGTGTGAGCGACCTGCCAGGTATCGTCGATCTGCTTCAGCCCGGCCTCCGGGTGGTCTTCTGTGGATACAATCCGTCGCTGACATCCGGCCAGACCGGCCGGCATTACGCCTTTCCCGGCAATCGTTTCTGGAGGTTGTTAGACGCGGCGGCAATTACCGATCGGCTGTACAGGCCGGACGAGGACGAATTGCTGCTGGCGCTCGGCATCGGCTTCACCAACATCGTCGCGAGACCAACCCGCCGTGCCGACGAGCTGACCCGCGACGAGATTCGAGACGGCGCTGCGATGCTCCGAGAAAAGATCACTCGCTACAGGCCAGCCGTCATGGCCTATACGGGTATCGGAGTGTATCGCTGGCTTCGAGGGTCCAGCCGTCCGACATGGGGCGTCCAGCCAGAAGCAGTCGTTCCGGGAACGGTCGACCTGGTGCTACCCTCACCATCAGGCCTCAACCGCATGACATTTGGCGAGCTCGTCGAGCACTACAGGCAGGTCGTCCCGTTCCTCGAGCGTTGATACTTGACGTGGCTTGCGACGCGAAGCATCCTCGTGAATCGATAGTCGTCCGAAGGAAGGTATGCCGATCCATGATCCGTATCGATCGCGAGACGCTGATCGAGGCGACTGCCGAGCTGGTTCGCATTCCGTCGATCAATCCGTCGCTCGTCCCCGGCGCAGAGGGAGAGCGCGCTATTGCCGAAGCGATCGCCGCACGGCTGCGGCGGACACCGGGCATCGAGGTTGAGCTGCAGGACGCCGGCGACGGCCGTCCAAACGTCATAGCGTCGGTCGGGAACGGGCCGGGGCGGACACTCATGCTCAACGGCCACATCGACACCGTCGGCATCGCCGGGATGGACGACCCGTTCTCCGGCCGCGTCGAGGGCAACCGGCTCTACGGTCGCGGCTCGTCGGACATGAAGGCGGCAATGGCCGCCGCGATGGTACTGCTGGAGGCGATCGCGCGGGCTGATGACTTCCCGGGCCGGCTGATCGTCACCTTCGTGGCGGACGAGGAACATTCCAGCATCGGCACTCAGGCGATCTGTCGAGAGATCGACCGGTGGCGTCCAGACGCCGCGTTGGTGCTGGAGGCGACGGGCCTCGACCTCATCGTCGCTCACAAGGGGTTCGTCTGGGCAACGATCACGACGCACGGCTTCGCGGCCCACGGAAGCCAGTTCGCCCTTGGGGTCGACGCAATCGCCCATATGGGGCGCGTGCTTACCGGGTTGGAGGAGTATGCGCGCGAGCTCATCGCACGGGCGCCACATCCCCTCGTCGGCCCGCCGTCGATGCACGCATCGGTTATCCATGGCGGCCAGGAGCTTTCGTCGTATCCCCACGCCTGTGTGCTGGAGATTGAGCGCCGGACAATCCCGGGCGAAACGCGGGAGAGCGTCGACGAGGAGTTGCGGGCAATTCTCGACCGGCTGGAGGGGGAAGACGAGCAGTTCCGAGCCACACTGGAGATCGGGGTTGTGCGCGATGCCTTCGAGATTACGCCCGACGCCGAGATTGTCACGACAGTATGCCGGGTCGCCGGGGGAAAACGCGGAGTCGCGCCGAAAATCACCGGCGCGGCCGGTTGGATGGATTCGTCTCTGCTGGACCAGGCCGGCGTCCCGGTCGCAGTCTTCGGGCCGGGTGGTGAGGGCGCTCACGGTCTAGTCGAGTGGGCCGATCTCGACGTGCTTGAGACGTTCGCCACGATCCTCAGCCGTGTCTGCTACGACTTCTGCGCGGGCAACTGACTCAGCGATGACGGCGTTGATCGGCCCAGCTCTGCAAGCGCTCAAGCAGCACCTCGAGTCCGCCTCGGGCGGATTCAGGGTCGGCGGGGACAATGCCGAAGCGGCGCATCAGCCGATCGATGCCGATCGAAAGCAGGACAGCGACGCAGATAATGAGGATGACCCAGGCAAGCATCAGCACTCCACTCGACGACAACCCGTCAGACCGTGAGACATGGACAGGTCGAATCTGGCACCATTGGAAGAGTCTCCCGCCGCCACTGGCCCCGGCGCAGGTGGACCGCTATGATTGAGGGTCAAGACCGAACGTACAGTGCCGGCCCGCACCCGCGGATGCCCGCGAGGATACCCGGGTGCGAAGGGAGCGTCGATGTCCACCGGTGATCTGCTCTTCATCTTCGCCTTCATTGTCCTGCCAACGATCATCCTGGTCAGTTGCATCTGGACACTTCTGCTCATTCGGGCCGGGGTACTTCTTCCTGCCCGCCGTGCCGCGACATATGACGCCGCGACGCAGAATGAGGTCGAGCCTGAGCCCACCGATTCGGTCGAGTCGATGGTAGCGCACGATGTGTCCATCATCGCGGCCGCACCTGTGGTTACCCTGCCGGCTGTCGTTGAGGAACGTCCCGTCGCGCTGGCTCTCGTAGCGCCGGAGCCCATGCCGGCGTTCGAGCCAGCAATTGTCGAAACCGTGCCGACACCGATAACACCAATGGTTCCAGACTCGGACGGCACTAGCGAGCCGGAAACGAAGTTCGAGCACACGACTGATCTCCCAATCATCAATGACGCGATGCTCGAGCAGGCGACGATCCATGCGGACAGAGCCGAAACGAGATTTGGCGCATTCGATGTCGCTGAGCCCTCCACGTCGAGCGCATTCTCCCCGGCATTCACTGCCCCGGCGGGCGAACCCGCCACGGACCTGGAGATACTGCTGGTCCCACTCGATGAGTCGCCGGTGGATTTCGCGAGCCACTGGTCCAGCAACGGCGCCCACGCACCAGCTGATCTCGACGAAATCATCGGTGCAGCGACAGAGATTGATAGCGACAACGGGCACCCAGCGCAGCCCTCCGGCCGATCGCGTCGCAAATCGGTCCGTCCGGTTGCTCAGCTTCGACCATCCGACGAGCAGCCGGCTGGCGTTCGTCCAATCGGCGGCTCGACCCGCCGCGCCCGCCCCAGCAATCCCCAGTAAACGGACTCCGGTCGCTTACCTGGCAGCCGTGTAATTGATCGCTTCTCGGGCGGCTGGACTGCATCTTGAGGGGTCGACCGCGGTGATCCTGCCATTCTGGATGGTTCCCCACCTCCTGTCATCCTGAGGCCGCAGCGAAGAATCCGTTCCTCCCCGTCAGCTGCGACCGAACGCAGGGAAAACGGATCCTTCACTCCGTTCAGGATGACAGAGGGAGGGGTGGCGGCCGCAACCAACAACCGG
>CALMXF010000327.1 GCA_937870985.1 uncultured Chloroflexota bacterium | reverse complement strand
GCCTCTGCCAGAGCGCGGAAGATCGCCAGTGCGCCGTCGCGCACCGGCTCGGGGAGCGTCGCGCGTTCGAGCAGGTCACGGATCACGGCCCAATCCCGGGCAGGGGCGTCATCGTCGACCGCAACAATGGCGCGAGTGCCGGTGATCCCGTGCTGGCCGGCCGCCTCGGCCGATAGCCTCCAGCCGGGCAGGTGAAGCCCCTCCAGCACATCTCGCAGAGCGTCAACCGACAAGCCAGCATCGATAAGCGCGCCGAGCACCATATCCCCACTGGCGCCAGAGTACGGGTCAAACCAGGCGATCCGCACGAACACCCCCCTTGCATTTGGCCCGACCGTCCATCTCGCGGGCCACAACGAGAGCATACGCGCTCCGGGTGGTCAGTCGTCGAGAGAGCCTGAGGCTGAATCGGCCCCCGCACGCAGCGTCGCGGCGTGCTCCACATGGAGTTGGCCGCAGGCGGCCGCGATCTCCACACCACGCGAATATCTCACGGTGGCGGGGATTCCAGCATCGCGCAGGATGGCCGCGAAGCGTTCGATAACGTCCTTGCCAGGTCGCTCGTAGGGATAGGCCGGGGTCGGGTTGTAGGGAATCAGGTTGACGTGGCAAAGCAGCCCGCGCAGTCGACGAGCAAGCTGTCGAGCGTCGTCGTCTCTTGTGTTCACGCCATTGAGCATTGCGTACTCGAACGAGACCCGCCGGCCAGTTATCTTGATGTAGCGCCGGATTGCGCCGATGAGCTCCGCGAGCGGCCATCGCTGGTTGAGTGGCACCAGCTCGGAGCGTAGCTCGTCGTCCCCCGCATGAATCGAGACCGCCAGGTTGACCTGCCAGGGCTCCGTCGCCAGCTTGTCGATGAACGGCACGACACCGGATGTCGAGATCGTGATTCGACGCGCGCCGAAGCCCATCCCCATCGGGTCGTGGAGGATAGCGACCATCTTCATGACGTTGTCGTAATTGTGGAACGGCTCGCCCATCCCCATCATCACCAGGTTGGTCAATGGGCGGCCCTTGTCCCGCGCCCTGCGGGCCATATCCACCACCTGAGCGACCATCTCCCCTGCGCTGAGGTTTCGTTGCAGCCCCATCAGGCCGGTCGCGCAAAATGAGCAACCGACGGCACAGCCAACCTGACAGGAAACGCAGACAGTCGCCCGATCCGAGTAGAACATCAGCACTGTCTCGAGTGTCTGACCATCGGCCGTCTGGTAGAGCACCTTCAGCGTCTCGCCGTCGTCGGTCGAGATCTCGTGAATCGGCGTCAGCGCCGCGAACGGCACGTCCTCGGCCAGCGCGTCACGCAACCGCTTCGGGAGCACCTGAATCTCGTCATAGCCAGTCGCGAGCTGCTGATAGACCCCGCGGTAGAGCTGGCGGGCCCGATAGGTCGCCTCGCCCCGATCGTGACACCAGCCCTCAAGCTCGTCGAGCCGTAATTCGTAGATATTGCGTGGCACGAACCGCCCTCGTCTGGCGACCGGGTGCAGGACGAGCTGTGGTTCGGGTGTGGCGATCTCATTCGTATCCATCGAACAAGTATAGCAATCTCTCGGGCGGTTTATGTCTAGCCCCGCGAGCGTTACCTGTCACGCGTCTGCGGTACGATGCAGCCGGTCGGAGCAACTGCTGCCAGGCGAGGGGGAACACGAATGAAGATCAACTGGGAACCGGTCGAGGAGCTCGTAACGACGATCGAGCAGGCGTCGGGGGGAACTGTCGGAATCGCGGTTGCAGGGCCGGATGGCAACCGCTGGAGTCACAATGGTCAACGACAGTTCAAGGCAGCCAGCACGGTCAAGATCCCGCTCATGATCGAGATCTATCGCCAGATCGACCGTGGTGAGCGGTCACTGGACGAACGGCATGTTCTGTCGGCTACCGAGAAAGCGGCCGGTAGCGGGATTCTGCTGCATCTCCACGACGGAATTGAGCTAACCATCGACGATCTGATCTACCTGATGATCTCGATATCCGACAACACGGCAACGAACATGTTGATCGACCTTGCCGGAATGGATGCGGTAAACGCGACGATGCTCGAGCTGGGGATGTCGATGTCCACACTGGCGCGAAAGATGAAGGGCCGGCCGGCAATTGAGGGAGAGCAGGAGAACCTGGCAACTCCCGACGACTACGTCGCGATCGTTGACGCGATCTTCGGGGATCGCGCCACGTCGACAGCGGCCCGCGAGGCGATGGTGACAATGCTGTCCCGGCAGCAGAATGCGCGGCGAATCGCCCGCTATCTGCCAGAACGTGCCGATCTGCGCTGGGGCTCGAAGACCGGCAGTATCGCTGGCGTCACCAACGACGTCGGGTTTGTCGAGACACCAGTCGGGCGGATGATCCTCGCCGTCTTCTGCGAGGGATTCCCCGACCAGCACGACGGGGAATACGCCATCGGCGAGCTCAGCCGCGCCGCTCTGCACGCGGCCGGCCTCTGGCCAGCAGACTGATCCCGACCATTATGGCGGGCAGTTTCCAGCCTCGAACGCGCTCAGTGATCGCGTCGTCAGGGTCCATCGCCATGTGCCATCGACCTTGACGACATCGTAGAACCCTTCGCGAGTATCCTCGCCCTGAAGCATCCGGATCTTGACCTCGGTGGCATCTACCTTCCCGACCCAGGGGAGATCTTTGTTCACCTTCCTGGTCTCCAGGATTTCGAGATTGTCGACCTTCGGATCCTTCGTCTTCTCGGAATCGACGCCACAGCGGATGAAGAGATCCTTCGGAACTACTCGCTGCTGAGCGGGGTGGAGCGCATCCCATGCTCCCGCGTAGTTGCTCGTGCTCAGATTTGTAACCAGGTCCTTGACCGATTGATCCGCGCCGCTATTCCCCCCGCCGCAACCGGATAGCGCAATCGCGACGATCGCGAACAGCAGTATTCGTTTCGTAACTCTTCCCACGTTGGATCCCCCCGAGAGCGATATCGTCTAGTGCCAAGTTGCGGTCGCGCGGCGCGCGGACCCGCCAACCGGCGATTGTTCCACACTCGAGGTCTGCCGCGCGGTGCAAACCCCCGGATGTTGTGATACGTTACACGGCGATGCGCCAGTGGGTGGGCGCGTCCGTGGGTTGGGTGGTCGGATCCAAGGAAAGAAGAACATGCTCGAGATCCAGGAGAAGGTCGAAGGTACTCCTCGTCCTCGCCGAGCGCGATCGCTGTCAGTGATGGCCATCGCAGCCGCGCTGCTGGTGCTCGTGTCCCTCCAGGCTGCCTGCTCTGGGACCGATGACAGCGGAACCAATCAGCAGACGCTCGCGACGATGGAGGCGCGAAATATTAAAGCATCCCCTGTGGCGGACGGCTCGCCCGTGGGATCACCTGGCGCCGAGAGCGGCAGCCCTGTCGCGCTGCCAGCGGGAAATGCGGATGACGGGAAGGCGCTCGCGACCAGCCTTGGTTGTGTGGCTTGCCACTCGATCGACGGATCGAAATTGACCGGCCCGACCTGGAAGGGTCTCTACGGTAAGCAGGTGAAGTTGGCTGATGGATCCAGCGTGACCGCCGACGAAGCCTATATCCAGACCGCGATTGAGAAGCCCAACAGCCACCTGGTCGAGGGATACCCGCCGGTGATGCCGGACTTCTCCAGCCAGCTGACTCCCCAGAAGGTCGCCGATCTGATTGCCTACATTCAGACACTGAAGTAGCCCCGCGGCAACGCACGCAGATCGATCAGTCGGGGCGCGCGATGAGCGTGCTCCGACTAGGCAGTCGGCTCGAAGTTGACCGGATATCCCGCGAAGTAGCACTCGGCGTGGATCTGCTCATTGCCTGGTCCACGAAACACGCAACTCGCGCACTGACTGCTATAGAAGTGGGCGAACAACCGTTCATCCATCAACGACAACGGCCGATCGACAGCTAGCCGCTTGTATTCAGCAACGACGAGATCGCGCAAGCCCGCTGCCAGCACGTCCGGGTAAACGAGTGAATGCTCGGCTCCGTTGGCACAGTCACGGTATGTGACTACTCGCGCTCCGTCCACAACCCGATCGGCTGCAACCTCAAGCACGCCCCAATCAACGCCGGCCGATGCCGACAGGTACTGCAGCAACCGCGCCTTATCGACTGAGCTGGTCGCCAACTGGTCCAGCAGTGGCATCACCCTGCGGACGACTTCGCGGGTCGACTGATAGGTCATCGCGCTACCGTCGTGCCTTTCCGAAGACCGCGCGGAGACAATCTGCGGCGGATTATCACAACCCACGCCCGTGAGGTTGCAACGAGAACCCTGAGTGAACGATACTCCGCGACAGGTGAACATGAAACTGGAGTCCGTATCATTTCCAGAGCCAGTCCTTGGGCTGGCCGAGCAACTTGGAAATCAGCTTCGCCAGCGTGGCTGGACCTGCGCGACTGCCGAATCGTGCACCGGCGGAGGGATCGCGTACGCGATCACTCAGATCGCTGGGTCGTCCGACTATCTGACGGGCGGCTTCGTCACGTATTCAAACGAAGCAAAGGTGCGGGTACTCGGTGTCAGGCACAGCACGCTCGACCGCGTTGGCGCGGTGAGCGAGGAGTGCGCTGCCGAGATGGCAGCTGGCGCCCGACGAGCACTGGATGTCGATGTTGCCATTTCCAGCACGGGTATTGCTGGTCCGAGCGGAGCCACTGCTCGGAAGCCAGTCGGCCTTGTTTACATCGCCGTCGCGCTGCCTGAACGCGTGGAGACCCGGAAGCTAGCGCTTTCAGGCCACCGGGCGACAATCATGCAGTCAGCGATCCATGAGGCGCTCGCACTGGCGGTGTATTTGACGAGAGATCGATCGCCAATGAATACGGAACAGGAATCCGAGTGACCTCAACGATTGCAGGCCCGCGGACCGAGGTAACTGACTTCTTTCGGAGGACGACGCTGTCGAACGGTGTTCGAATCGTGACGAGCCGGATGAACCATGTCCATTCGGCCACGGTCATCTTCAACTACAACGTAGGGTCTC
Organism: uncultured Chloroflexota bacterium; assembly: GCA_937870985.1. GTDB lineage: Bacteria > Chloroflexota > Chloroflexia > Thermomicrobiales > CFX8 > JAMLIA01. The sequence continues at coordinate 11,982 of CALMXF010000327.1, read as the reverse complement.
GCTGGGAAATCGAGTCTCACGCGGGGATTTCCCACGTGCTCGAGCACATGCTGTTCAAGGGCACCGAAAAACGCCCCGACCCGGCAACGATCTCCGAGGAAATCGAGGGCGTCGGCGGCATCCTCAATGCCGCGACGGGACGCGAAAGCACGAATTACTGGGCGAAGGTTCCGGCCGGCAAGCTTGACCTCGCATTCGATGTCCTGGCCGACATACTCCGCCATTCAACCTTCCCCGCCGACGAGCTCGAAAAAGAGCGGCTCGTCATCTTCGAGGAGATCCGAGGGATCGTCGACACTCCGGACGATCTTGTCCACGACATCATCGACGAGGTGGTCTGGGACAATCAGCCGGTCGGCCGCACGATCATCGGCACCGAGGAAACTGTCGGCTCGATCGGCACGAGCGACCTGCACAACTTCCTCGACCGTTACTACAGCCCGGATCGCCTGGTCATCGCGGTTGCGGGGAAGGTCGACCACGAGCGCGTCGTCGAGCTTGCCGATCGCTACTTCGGCGCCATGGCCCCAGCCACACCAACCATTATCATTCCGTCCGTCTTTCAGCACACTGCGCCCCACGTTCGGCTCGTCAACCGGCCAACCGAACAGGCACACCTGTGCATCGGCCATCCAGCGCTCCCCTACACCGACGACAGGCGCTATACCCAGGGAATGATCGACGCGATCCTTTCCAGTGGCATGAGCTCCCGACTGTTCCAGGAAATTCGTGAGCGACGCGGGCTGGTCTATTCCGTCTACGGCTACTTCCGACAATACGCCGATGTTGGTCAGGGAGTCGTCTATGCCGGCACCGATGTGCAGCGAATTGACGAGACGATTCAGGCTGTCATGGCCGAGCTCGACAAGCTCAGGACGACCGTGGTCGGGGAAGAGGAGCTTCAGCGAACCAAGGACCTTCGCAAGGGTCGTATCCTGATGGGGATGGAGGACTCTCGCTCCGTCGCCGGCTGGATTGGATCGCAGGAGCTGACATTCGGAGAAATCCTCACGCCGGAGGAGGTCATGGATCGGATCGACGCCGTCGATGCCGAATCGATGCTGATGCTTGCCCAAGAGTACATCCGCGAGGACTGGATGTCGCTTGCAGTCGTCGGGCCATACGATGACGAACAGCGCTTCCGGGATCAGCTGACGTTCTGACACGAAACGAACCAGCCATATGGGTGCCACTTCGGAACAAGCCCAGGTATTGATTGTTGAGGATGACCGGGCTATCGCCTCGGCCGTCCGGCGCGGGCTTGCGTTTGAAGGCTATCGGGTCACTGTCGCGGAATCGGGCGGTCAGGCTCTCGACCTCGCCCGCGACAACATGCCAGACCTCGTCGTGCTGGACATCATGATCCCGGGCATCGACGGGCTGGAGGTTTGCCGGCGATTGCGCGCGGCGGGCGAGGACGTGCCGATTCTGATGCTGACCGCCCGGGACGAAGTTGCTGACCGCGTGGCCGGCCTCGATGCTGGCGCCGACGACTATCTGGTCAAGCCCTTCGCGTTCGAGGAGCTCGTCGCACGCATCCGCGCACTCCTCCGACGTCGCGATCGGCGCGAGGAGGAATCCCTCGCCCTGAACGGCGAGATCCTGCGCTACGACGATCTGTCGTTGGACACAACCACGCGCTTCGGCCACCGTGGCGCAAGACGCATCGACCTGACAACTCGAGAGTTTGATCTGCTGATGCTGTTCTTGCGCCATCCCAACCAGGTGCTGCCACGTGACGTGATCATGGAGCGCGTCTGGGGGTACGACTTCCCTGGCGAGTCAAATGTCCTCGAGGTTTATGTCAAGAATCTCCGACGGCTGCTCGAGGCAGATGGCGAGAGTCGCCTGCTGCAGACCGTCCGTGGCGCGGGGTACGTCCTGCGTCGGGACTAGCACACGGGATCACCACATGCCGATTCGTGTTCGCATCGTACTCGCGACCGCAGCGCTCATGGCGATCTCGTTGCTCATTCTGGGCGGCGGCATTTATGTGATGATGTCTCGCCACCTCCACAGCAGCCTGGACTCCCGGCTACAGAACGTGTTCCGCAACTACCAGAGTAACTACCAGGAGAAGCCAGACGCCTGGTTCGTGCCTGGCACCGGTGTGCTGGTGATCCCACCGAACCTGAACCCGAATCCCTTCGCCTCATCTGGCCTGTACATACAGATCCTCGACCAGAATGGAATCGTCCAGAGGCGCTCCGATAACCTCGAAAACGACGTAATTCAGATCAGCAATGAGGCATTCGCACAGAGCGCGCAGGGAGACACCGTCTTCTATACGACGACCGTCGCGAACGGGCCAGTCCGCGTGCTATCGGGGCCCCTTTACAGCCCCCAACGAGCCGAGACCTGGTTTATCCAGATCGCGGAGCCGCTCACCCCCGTCCAGCGCACACTCAGCGCGCTGAAGCAGACGTTGCTGATCGGGTCGACGATGGCGACGATCCTCCTGGCAGCGGGCGCGTGGGTGATCAGCGAGGGAGCGCTCAGCCCGCTGGCTCGCATGAGCCACACCGCGCGCTCGATTGGCAGCACCCGGGATCTCTCTCAACGCATCGATCTGCCCCGCACACACGATGAGCTTCAGGACCTGGCCGAGACGTTCAACGATATGCTCGCGCGGCTGGAAGAGACATTCAACGCTCAGCGCCGATTCGTCGCCGACGCGTCTCACGAGTTGCGCACCCCGCTGACGGCGCTTCGCGCCAACAGCGAGATCATGCTCCGGCAAGTGGACAGTGGCATTGTCGATTCAGCCGACCTCCGCGAGGGCCTCACCGACGTCCGCGACGAAGTGGACCGAATGACGCGCCTGGTCCAGAATCTCCTGACCCTCGCCCGCGCCGACGTCGGCTGGCGACCGGAGATGGAGTCGGTAGACCTGGTCGAAATCGTTCGCGACGCGGGCCGGTTCGCGACGCCTCTGGCCCACGGCCGACCATTCTCGATCTCACTACCCGCCCCGGACGTCGATGGCGCGGCCCCACAGATAATCGTCGAGGGGAACGCCGACCAGCTCCGCCAACTGATTCTGATCCTGCTGGATAACGCCTTCACGTACGCCTCCCACGAGGGAGATGTGACCCTGACGCTGGATCGGGACGGTCAGGATGCCATTATCGCGGTCGCCGATTCCGGGCCAGGTATTCGACCGGAGCATCTGCACCGAGTCTTCGAGCGGTTCTATCGCGCCGACGACGCGCGATCACGCGCCCACGGCGGAGCAGGCCTCGGGCTTTCGATCGCCCGGTGGATCGCAGCGATCCACCGCGGGGAAATCGATGTCGACAGTGAGCTAGGAGGCGGCACGACATTCCGGGTCCGGGTGCCGATCACTGCGAAGCGTATCGAGACAGCGATGACAACAGGGAAGATCCCAGCGTCGATCTGAGGCTGACCTATGCGTCCATCTCCTCCAGGTATCGTTCGATGGCGTCGCATGCGTCGGAGACCAGACGCGCAGCGACGGCGCTTGTCGCGAGCGCGAGGGGGTAGAACTCCAGCCGACTAGCCTCGAGATAGCGCCGAGCCTTGGCGGGATCACCCGAGTGGATGACTTCCCGCAGGTTATGAATCCGGTCAGCAAGCTTCAACAGTCGGACATCGGAGGATGACAGCCGTAACGCGTCGAGATAGGCCCGATCTCGCTCCGGTTTGCGCTCGTCTGGCGCTGGCGGCTTAGTGACGCTCACGACGAGATTGAATGCGCGCGGTCCGATGAGATCAGCCAACGCTATCGGATCGATTCCTGCGCAATCTTCGAGCACGTCGTGCATCAACGCCGCCACGATCATGTCGGGATCACGGTTTCCCAGCTCGCCCCAGAGGATCGCAGCGACTGCAACCGGGTGGTAGATGAACGGCGTTCCCTCATCGCGCAGTTGCGTGCCATGCGCCGCCGCGGCGAACTGGAACGCGTATTCGATCCGGCCGGCCTCACCTGCCGGCTGCGTTGCAATGATCATCGCCAGCGATGTCGGGATCGGCGCACGGTGATACACGGCAAGTCCCCTCGATCTGTAGTCGTTCTCAAGCATGGACGAGTTGCGTGCATCGCGACAAGTGGTGAACGTATGCTATACGCCTGTCGGGCACTCACGTGAAGGCCTGACGACTGGACGTTTGGAGGCGCGGTTGACGGCACACGACGCTCCCTGTGCGAGTCGCTGGCCCACCAGACACGGACTGCCACGCGGCGCAGCGGTAATCCTCCTTGCGCTGGTGCTGTCAGCGTGCGTCAACGTCGATTTCGGATCAACCTTCGTCGTCGACGGCTCCGCCGGCCACCGTCTGGTAATCACCTTCCAGCGCGACTTGTTGGAGCCAGCCGAAGTCACCCGCCTCACGAACGAAATCGCCAGGGTCGACGAACGAATGACCAGTGATGGTTACGAAGTCCAGCGAATCGACAGCGCGACTCAGCTGGGTCTCCGTGCGGCACGGTCGTCGTCCGACGCAGGCAATGCGGCGGCCGAGCTCAACAGTCTCATCAACTCGATGCTGAATCGATCCGATAGCAGCCCGATTGCCCCGTTTCAGGGCACGTTCACACGGTCGAACCCGGCTGTTGGTGGCAACAAGTATCACCTCGAGCTGACCTTCGATGGGCAGACCCTTCGGGCGGCGATCGAGTCAATTCTTCCCGCTTCACGACAGCCGCAGTCACCCAGTGCGCTGCCCGACGCCGTCACAATCACCTACACCGCGACGATGCCGGGACGCATTCGGGACTCGACCGGACAAAAGATCGGGGATGACAGCGCGAGGTGGACACTCTCACTCGATGAACCGACGTCAATCACGGCCGACTCCACCGTCGGCAAGGACACTCCGTGGGCACTTGCCGCGCTGGCGATCCTGTTTGCGGTTGGGGTCATCGTGGTGTCCTCGGTCATGATTACGACCATCCTGGTGATCCGTCGCCAGTCGATCGAGCGGCGGCTTCCGATGGCGCTGCGTATCTCGCGTGAGCGGGCTGCCGAGTTGGGGATCACGGTTGTCGCGCCGCCAAGCCAATGGAGCGAGATACGCGCGGCGATCGGGCGCTCGGTCCAGATCGCTCTCGGCGTCCGCCGGCCAATGCCGCCCATTCTGCCAACGATCGACCACAGCTCCACGCCTCAGGAGGAATACGATGGCACTGACTCCGAAGGAAACTGACCGTCTGCTCGTGTTTGTCGCCGCGGAGCTGGCGCGTCGGCATCTCGCACGTGGACTGCTGCTGAACTATCCTGAGGCGGTCGCGCTCATCACCGATGAGATCTTCGACGCGGCGCGAGGCGGCGCGAGCTTCGACGAGGTCATCCGCCATGCCAGCACGGTGTTGCACAGGGACGACGTGATGGAGGGAGTGCCGGAAATGCTGTCTGTCGTTCAGGTCGATGCAATGTTCCCCGACGGCACGCGCCTTGTGACCGTTCGCAATCCGATCGGGGAGAACGCCGGATGATCCCTGGACAGATTATCCGGCGCGACGAGCCAGTAGAGCTCAACGCGGGCTTGCCGGTGACGACAGTTGCGATTACCAACACCGGGCTCGTCCCGGTTCATATCACCGCGCATTATCACGTCTTCGAAGCGAACCCCCACCTGGCCTTCGACCGATTGGCTACCTGGGGAATGCGTCTCGACGTACCGTCGGACGGGGCGGTCCGGATAGAGCCACGGTCCACCGTCACCGTCACACTCGTGCCGATTGGCGGCGCTCGTGTGGTGCACGGATTCAACGATGCCGTGAACGGGCCGCTCGATGAGACCGACCCACACGAGGCGCTGGCGAAGCTCATCGAACGCGGATTCCGGCACGTTCCGGCAGGCTAGAGCGGGCTAATCCAGCCGGTGCTCAACGTACGGGTGTTGATTCGGCGGGCCAACCGCGACGCGCATCCGTCCTTCGGACGGCTCGGCGATCACCGATGCAAAGGTGATTATGTCGCTTCCCGGCGCGTCTCCCGGCATCCTGCACAGCGCGTCCGGGTAGCAGGCGCGGTCGCGGAGGACCTCCTCCATCATCCCGGCATCGAGGTGGCCACGTCGTTCGGCAAGCAGCGACGACATCCGATCCTGTCGGGCGCGTGAGTTGGCGACAGATTCCTCCGGCGAGCGCTCCTCGGCAAGGAGCGACGGGGAGACATAGTGGTTGGCGTGAGTGAGGATCCCGTCCGTCGGATCAAGCCGCGCGTCGGAGGTCGGTGTCGTCTCCAGGTCGGCGGCGATGCCATGCGCGTCGAGCATGATCAGGTTGCGCGACGACGCCCGGCGAACACCGCGCACTGCCGTGATCGCGTCATCGACGGTGTCGCGCGTCAGGGCCAATCGTGAGAACAGGTAGCGCGGGAAGCCAAGCCGCCAACCATCGCAGGTGACGAAGTTGGCAAAGACACCGAGGCCGCGATCGTTGATGCCGATGTACGACACCTGCCCGGCTGGCATCAGCATCAGGAGGCGCGGCGCGTTGTCGGGGACGATCTCCGCAACGATGGCGATCTCGCCGTAGAAGGCCGGCAGGTCGGCGTTCTGGCCGACGAGGCCGATGCCATTTGCCGTCGCTTCCGGCTGGACAGCAAAGGTCGTGCATTCGGCGGCATCGTCCGGGGCGACCGGCGTTGCGACTTCGGCGCGTAGCTGGAGCAGGCATGCCTCGCCAAGCGAGATACGGGCGCCACGGGCAACACCCTGGATTTCGTCGTCGAAGAACGCGGCGTAGCGCTGGATCCACGGTCGATAGGCAAGCGCCTTCTCCAGCGCATCCTCGCGGCTCATCGCAGATCGCTCGGACAGCCGGCCAAGCGCCTTGTCGAGATGGCTGGCGATCAGGTCGCGACACGCCTCGCCGAATTGTTCGCCGATCTCAAGGTGGCTGCCGGCGAAGCGATGCTTCGGAAATACCCGACCCGATTGTGCTCGACTGGTGGTTCCATCGATCGCATCCATCGCGACGCCTTCCTGTCTCCCTGGCCAATAGTCCAGTCAGAGTATCATGCACTCCTGTCTCGATCGTGCCATGCGAGAGGAGCGTCGCGATGCCAATCCGGATGGAGCGAGCTGAGTACAACCGTCGATACGGCGCAACAGCCGACGATCGGATCCGACTGGCCGATACGAATCTCTTCGCCCGCGTCGAGCGCGACGACACGCTGCCAGGGTTCGAGCCACTAGCTGGCTTCGGCCGGCCGATGCGCGATGGGATGCTCTTTGGCCGCTCCGGCTGGAACGGCCGGACAAGCGCCAGCCAGCTCGACCTGGTCATCACGAACGCGATCATCATGGATCCGGTGCTTGGAATCTTCCGCAGCAACATCGGCATCAAGGACGGCCGGATCGCCGGGATCGGGCGAGCGGGCAACCCGGATGTCACCGACGATATCGAGCTGTTGATCGGCAGCGCGACCGGACTGATTGCGGCCGACGGGGCGATCGTCACTCCCGGCGGGGTGGATACCCACGTCCACTTGTCGTCCTCCAGCATCATCGGCGCGGCCGCATACAGCGGGATCACAACGCTCGTCGGCCAGGGCAGCGGCGGGGTCTGGGACCTGGGAGTCAACCCGCTGAGCAACATGCTGCACGTCTTTGAGGCATTCGAGGCAGTGCCGATGAATCTTGCGGTGCTCGCTCGCGGCTCGAGCGATCGAGCGGAGCTGAAGACGGCGTTCGAGGTCGGCGCGTCCGGGCTGAAGATCCACGAGGACGTCGGCGCCTTTCCCTCCGTCATCGACGCCTGTCTCTCGATTGCCGACCTGGCCGGCGGTCAGGTCGCGATTCACACCGATGGCCTGAATGAAGCGGGAGCGCTTGCCGAGACGATCGCGGCGATCGCAGGGCGTTCGATCCACGCGTATCACGTCGAGGGTTCCGGCGGTGGACACGCGCCGAACCTGATCGAGATCTGCTCCGACCCCCGGATCATCGGATCGTCCACCAATCCGACGCTGCCGTGGTCGGTCAACTCGGTCGCCGAGCAGTTGGAGATGATCATTACCGTCCACCGACTCGACAGAAACAATCCGGAGGATATGGCTGCTGCGCGCGACCGCGTCCGCGCATCGACGATTGCTGCCGAAGATATCCTGCATGACCTTGGCGCGATCGCTATTGTCTCCTCTGATTCACAGGGGATGGGCAGAATCGGCGAGGTTATCTCCCGCACGTGGCAGTTGGCGCATCACATGAAAACCGTGCGTGGCGGCGGGTTCGACCCAGCAACAAACGAGGGGGACGACAACCCGCGCATTCTCCAGTACCTGGCCAAGTACACAATCAACGCCGCGATTGCCCACGGACTGGATCACGAGGTCGGAAGCCTCGAACCTGGGAAGCTGGCCGATCTGGTCATCTGGCAACCGGCTTTCTTTGGCGCCAAGCCCACTGCCGTCATCAAGGGGGGGTTCGTCAGCGCCGCTCAGGTCGGCGATGGTCAGGGATCGACGCGAGGCAGCCAACCGCTCATCTACCGGCCGATGTGGGGCGGCATGGGGCTCGCGCCCGCCCAGCTCGCAGTAAATTTCGTCTCGCGATACGCCGCCAGCGGCATTCCTCGTGGAGGGCACCTGCGTCGTCGCCCGGTCGCCGTTCGCAATGTTCGCACGACGTTCAAGAGCGATATGCTGCACAACGCTGCCAGCCCACGAATCGAGGTCGATCCGACGACTCACGAGGTGCTGATCAACGGCGAAGCGGTCAACAATCCGCCGGCCGAAAGCCTGCCGCTCGGCCAACGCTACTTCCTCGCCTGAGTGCCGAAGACATCATCGAACAGGAACGCCAGATGACCGGATCGAACGAGCGACTCGAAACAAGCGCATGGATCAACCCACGACAGATAGCTGCGGCAGCGAATGTCAATGGCGCGGTCTGGTCGCTCACGTCCAGCGACCTCAACATGAATGTCGTCGTCATCAGCGCCGACACACCGATCCAGCGCCACTTGAACCGCGAGGTGGATGTCGTCGTCATCGCGGTCGCCGGCGAAGGGATTGTGCTGGTCGATGAGGATGAATATCGGCTAAATCCCCAGGAGGTGCTGGTTATCCCGGTCGGGGCGTGGCGCTCCGTGCGGCCGGCCGGCACGTCGTTCTCCTACATGACGATCCATCGACGCCGGGCGGGCCTCTGGCCAACGCAGAAGCAATGACTCCCGGCGGATGCCGTCGCACCGCTCCATCTTGTCACGCACCGAGGAGACCGCAATGGACCGACGATATCCGGAAATCGAACCGTTCGAGCATGGGTTTCTCGATACACACGATGGACACCACCTGTACTGGGAGGCATGCGGCAACCCCGATGGAATCCCGGCACTGTTCCTGCATGGCGGGCCGGGTTCCGGGGCGTCCGCGGGGCAACGGCGATTCTTCAATCCGGATGTGTACCGGGCGATCCTGTTCGATCAGCGCGGCGCCGGCCGGAGCTGGCCCCTGGCCAGCGAACCAGACGCAGATCTATCGACCAACACGACACAGCGCCTGATCGCCGATATCGAGGCGCTGCGCGAGCTGCATGCCGTCGGCCGGTGGGTCATTCTCGGTCTCTCCTGGGGGACGACGCTGGCGCTGGCCTACGCTCAGGCACATCCGAATCGAGTTCGTGGGCTGGTGTTGGGGCTCGTGACGACGACCTCACGTCGCGAGGTCGAGTGGGTAACAGAGGACATGGGCCGCGTATTTCCGCGTGAGTGGGATCGATTCGCTGCGGCCGTCCCCGAACAGTACCGCGGTATGCGACTCGTCGACGCATATGCGGCAATGCTTCGTGACCCCGACGATGCGGTTCGCGAGCGTGCCGCTCACGAATGGTGTGTCTGGGAGGATGTCCATGTCTCGCTCGCCCCGGGCCACCAGCCGAGCCCCCGATACGAGGATCCTGAGTTCCGAGTTCGTTTCGCCCGGCTCGTGACGCACTACTGGAGCAACTCAGCGTTTCTCGAAGAGGATCAGCTGATTCGGGACGCCGATGCTCTCGATGGGATCCCTGGCCGTCTTATCCACGGCCGATACGATATCAGCAGCCCACTGCAAACCGCCTGGGAGCTTTCCAAGCGCTGGACGACGAGCCAGCTCACAGTCATGCAGGACGCAGGGCACGGCGGAGCGGATCTGCCCGGGCTTGTGGTGGACGCGCTGAACGAGCTCGCCCGGGCGTAGGCCGCTGCCGTGCCGCGGCCTACGCCCCGTCGTTCTAGGAGCGAATGTGCGGCTTCGGCGGCTCGGTCCCTTCAGGGATCGGAGCCTCGTACGTGTAGCCATCCGTCGACGTGGTAAATTCGTCCTTCGCCTTCTGGAGCAGCTCAGGATCATCGAAAAGCTGGGCCGCCGTAATCGCCATCGCCTTGGCCGCGTGCATCATGCCTTTGTGGCCGATCGACATCGCGCCAGTCGCGGTCACTCCCCAGGAGTGGCCGGCGGCGCCGAGCGCCCAGCAAGTTGTCGTGACCTGGACGGTTGGCGCGTTCCAGCTGGCCTCGGCAACGTCAGTTGAGCCGGACATCGTCTTGCCCTCGTCGGTCGGCTGGACCGGTTCGGTCAAGAGCACCCGATCCTTCATCTCTTTGGGCAGGCCACTGCGTTCGAGCGCGCGGATGCGGGCCGCTTCGCCAAACGCGTCCGAAACCTCCCGAGCGAAAGCCTCCTCCTCGGCGGTGAACTCCATCGGGCCGAGCTCATCCAGCACGCCCATCGCCAGCGTCGCCAGCGTCTGGTTTGGAAGGAAGTTGTGGATACCGTAGAGGTCATGGACCTCAACGCGCGTCTCCGTCATCGCCGCGGCAGCGTTGGCAATCGCCAGAACTCGTTTGGTGATCGGGTCAACAAGATCACGGCGCGGAGCACGGATGTAGTACCAGACCTCCGCCTCGGCAGGCACGACATTCGGCTGCCCGCCGCCGTTGGTGATGACATAATGAATGCGAGCCGCTTCGATGATGTGCTCGCGCAGGAAGTTCACGCCGATATTCATCAGCTCGACAGCGTCCAGCGCCGATCGACCCAGCTCTGGCGCGCCGGCCGCATGGGATGTCTTCCCGAAGAATCGGAACGTCGCGTGATCGATCGCCAGCGAGCTGCCACGCATCGCGGAGATGCTGGAGCCCGGGTGCCAGGTGATCGCAGCATCGAGCCCGTCGAACGCGCCCGCGCGAGCCATGAACACCTTGCCGGCCCCAGTCTCTTCGGCGGGGCACCCGTAGTAGCGGACGGTTCCAGACCGGCCAGTCTCCTGGAGCCACGCCTTCAGCGCCGACGCAGCGGCAAGGCTAGCCGTGCCAAGGAGGTTGTGGCCGCAGCCATGGCCCGCTCCACCGGCTACCAGCTGCTCCTGAGCAGCCTGGTTCTTCTGCGAGAGATCTGGCAGCGCATCGTACTCACCGAGGAAGCCGATCACCGGCGAGCCTTCGCCCCACTCAGCCACGAAGGCTGTTGGCAACCCGCCGACGTTACGGGTGATTCGGAAGCCATCGGCCTCCAGATCTTCGGCCTGTAGCTGACACGATTTCGTCTCGGCCAGAGCGACCTCGGCGAACCCCCAGATCTGGTCGGAGATATTGACAAACCGTTGCTGGCGCTCGTCCAGCCAGTCGCCGACCTCCTGATGTTTCACCATGCATTTCTCCCGTCGTTCGATGCGCGCCGGAGCGACCCTCCGGCGCGGCCATTGTACGGCCGACGAGCATTCATCGGAGGTCGCGGGCCGAGGGGGAGGGGCAGCGAAATGGTCGCTCAACACGATCGCCGAGTGCATACGCGCCCTGCATTGTTTGGTGAATCTCGGATGTCCCGCCGTAGATGACCGCGCCCTTGGCATTGAAAAGATGACGCAGGAGTGTCGGTTGCTCGCCAGCGGCGCGACTGTTCCAGATCGTCAGCGCATCGGACGCGTTGGCGAAACCGGCCTCTGCGGCGCGCCACTTGGCCAGGCCCGTCTCGCTCGCGTTCGGCATGCCATCGTTCTTGAGCGAGGCAGAGCGAGCAAGGAGCAGCC